>CALPIW020000089.1 GCA_943323725.2 Polynucleobacter meluiroseus
ATGACGTCCGAACGCAGCGCCCATCCGTCGGCACGCGGCTCCTGCCCAGGCAAGGGTTTGACCAATTCGGCGTGGTGCCCTGGCAGGATACGCAGGCCCTTCGTGGCGACGGCCAGATACTCCTTCTCCGAGCGAGCGGCGCACCACTGCTCGCATTCGATCAGCTGCTCAGCCAAGGGTTTGGCGTCGGACATGCCCAGAACCTAGCCCGAGAAGGACGGCCGACAAGCCAACGCTGGCTTGAACCGATGACGATTCTGGCTGTCCATAAGGCAACCCCATGCGACCCCTCCTCGCCCTGCTCCTCCTGCCCTTGGCCGCCTTGGCTGACGGCGCCAGATACACCGTGAGCTATCCGGCCTCGGCCAAGCCCGGCGAACTCATCTTCCCCGCCACCTACAACCTCTGGCTGCCCGAGGGCGTGAAGACCGTCCGCGGCATCATCGTGCACCAGCACGGCTGCGGCGCTGGCTCCAACAAGAGCGCCGTGACCGCGGCCGACGACCTCCACTGGCAGGCGCTCGCGCGCAAATGGGACTGCGCGCTGGTCGGCCCCGTGATCGGCGAGCCGGACAAGGCCAACTGCCGCATGTGGTGCGACCCGCGCAACGGCTCGGACCAGACTTACCTGCGGGCCCTCGCCGACCTCGCCAAGCAGTCCGGCCACCCCGAGATCGCGACCGCTCCGTGGTGCCTCTGGGGGCATAGCGGCGGCGGCTTCTGGTCCAGCATCATGCAGGCGAAATACCCGGAGCGTATCGTCGCCATCTGGTTCCGCTCCGGTACGGCGTACTCCTACTGGCAGAAGCCCGAAGACCCGACCAAGGAACGCCAGATCCCGGAAGTCATCCTGCCGGATGCCGCCTACGAAATTCCGATGATGGCCAACCCGGGCGCCAAGGAAAACGGCGACAAGCGTTTCAACGTCGCCTGGACCGGCTCGCTGGCGATGTTCAAGGCCTACCGCGCCAAGGGCGCGCCGATCGGCTTCGCCCCGGATCCCCTCACCTCGCACCAGACCGGCGACCAGCGTTACGCCGCCATCGCGTTCTTCGATGCCTGCCTCGCCCTCCGCCTCCCTGCGTCCGGTAACGCCCTTCGCAAGATCGACCAGTCGAAAGGCTGGCTCGCCCCGCTGCTGGGCAACGAAGCCAAGCCCGCGGGTGAATACGCCGGCGACAAGGCGGAGTCCAGCTGGCTGCCTGACGCGACCTTCGCCCAGGCTTGGGCGGAATACGTCAAGACCGGCGCCACGAACGATACCACACCGCCGCCCGCGCCTTTCGACGTCGCGGCCAAGGCCATCACCGAAGGCATCGAGCTAACGTGGGACGCGCACGCCGACTTCGAGAGCGGCGTCCGGCAGTTCCTCATCAAGAAGGACGGTCAGGTCGTCGGCCGCGTGCCGGAAAAACTCACCAACCCCTTCGGTCGCCCGCTCTTCCAAGGCGTGACCTATGGCGATACGCCGACGCAGCCGCTCGCGGCGATGCGCTTCGTCGACCAGGGCGCCCAGCCGGGCGCGAAGTACGAAGTCATCGCCGTGAACTCCGCCGGCCTCGAGTCGAAGTAAGCGGGCAAAACCAGCCTCCGGCGCATGGTGCGGGGGCTACTGCCCGCGGCATCACTTACCCAACGTCAGGCGGTGCAGGTAAGCCGGAGCGAGGCCTGACGAGCATTGGCGGTCGTAGGCGAGCAATGCCTGGATCGCCAGGTCGAAGGAGCCGTAGACCATATGCAGGATGACCGCCAAGCGGAGGAGCTTTTCGGGGGGCAGACGGTCGAGCGCCATGAAGTCCTTCACGTAGACCGCGTCGGCCCAGAGCATCTGGCTCAGGCACTTGTTGACGTCGTTATTCACGACCAACGGCTTGAAGGTGCGACCGGCGACACCCGCGAATTTGTGGAAGACGAACCCGCTCCGTCGAAGCCGCTGGTCCACTTCGGCGAAGAGCGGCTGCCCTTTGTACATCTCGACGAACTCGACCTCGGTGTGGACGACCAACGCGTCGGCCAAGACCCGGTCGCCGCCGTTCAGGACGTCCAGCTCCGCTCCCTGCACGTCCAGCTTGAGGAAATCCGCTCCGGTGATCTCGGGGATGTCATCCAAGCGCTTCGTCGCGAACGTGTGCTTCTTCACCACCTGCGTCAGGTTCTCCAGGTTCTGAAACCTGTCCAGCAGGCCGGAATTAGGCTCCAGCAGCGAGGAGGTCATCGGGAAGTTGCACTCGTGAAAAGCGCGCGTCGTCCCGTCGCCGATCGCGTAGGGCAGATAGGTCCGGGACTCACGGGCCATTGCGTTCAGCCGGTCGCACTCGGCTTGCACGCATTCGAAACCGAGCACGCCGGCGACGCCTGCCTTGACGAGCGGATCGTAGATCTCGGAACCGAGGTCCATGGCGCCGACATCGATGACCTGGACTTTACCGAAAGGGGGGAGGATCTCGAGGAGGTTGAACATGCTTGGGCGGGTAGATGATCAGGGGCGAGGCGAGGGTTGCTCCGCAGCGAATTTGCGCTCGCGGCCGAGCCTGGCGGGGCAAGCGATGACTAATGCTTCCGCGGAGGCCTGGCAACCTATCGCTTGATCCGGCGATGGGCGTCGCCGCCGCACGGACAACAAAAAGGGCCGCCCATCGGGCGGCCCTTCGCTTTGCCTGTGACCAGGGCTTACTGGCCCCAGGTGCAGGTGTTGCCGGCGTAGATGGCGCGGTTGCCGAGTTCCTGCTCGATGCGGAGGAGCTGGTTGTACTTGGCGACGCGGTCGGAGCGGCAGAGGGAGCCGGTCTTGATCTGGCCGGCGTTGAGGCCGACGGCGATGTCCGCGATGGTGGCGTCTTCCGTCTCACCCGAGCGGTGCGAGATGATGGCGGAGTAGCCGGCGCGCTGGGCCATGGAGACGGCGTCGAAGGTCTCGGTCAGGGAACCGATCTGGTTCACCTTCACGAGGATCGAGTTGGCGGTCTTGGTCTTGATGCCGCGGGAGAGGAACTCGGTGTTGGTGACGAACAGGTCGTCGCCGACGAGCTGGGTGTTGGCGCCCATGGCGTCGGTGGCGAGCTTCCAGCCGGTCCAGTCAGCCTCGGAGAAGCCGTCTTCGATCGAGACGATCGGGTAGCGCTTCTGGAGGTCCTGGTAGAACTTCACCATCTCCGCCGACTTGCGCTGGGACTTGTCGGACTTGTGGAAGGTGTACTTGCCGGTCTTCTCGTCGAAGAACTCGGAAGCGGCGACGTCGAGGGCGAGGAAGACTTCCTTGCCGAGCTTGTAGCCGGAGGCCTTGACGGCCGCGGCGATGGCTTCGAGGGCGGCTTCGTTGGAAGCGACCTTCGGGGCGAAACCGCCTTCGTCACCGACGGAGGTGGAGAGACCCTGGGCCTTCAGCACCTTCTTGAGGGCGTGGAAGATCTCGGTGCCCATGCGGAGGGCTTCGCTGAAGGACTTGGCGCCGGAGGGCACCACCATGAATTCCTGGATGTCGACCGGGGCGTCGGAGTGGGCGCCGCCGTTCATGATGTTCATGAGCGGGATCGGGAGCACCTTGGCGTTCGGGCCGCCGATGTAGCGGTAGAGGGGCTGGCCGAGGGCGGCCGCGGAAGCGTGGGCGGCGGCCATCGAGACGCCGAGGATGGCGTTGGCGCCGAGCTTACTCTTGTTCTTCGTGCCATCGAGGCCGATCATCGCGGTGTCGATGCCGATCTGGTCCTGCGCGTCGTGACCGACGAGGAGGGAGGCGATTTCTTCGTTCACGTTCTCGACGGCCTTGAGGACGCCCTTACCGTTGTAACGCTTCTTCGGGTCGATGCCCTTGGCGAAGGACTTGGCGCTCACGTCGCTGTCACGGAGTTCGTGGGCTTCGTAGGTGCCGGTCGAGGCGCCGGACGGGACGGCCGCGCGGCCACGCTCGCCGGAAGCGAGGATGACATCGACTTCGATGGTGGGGTTGCCGCGGGAGTCGAGGATCTCGCGGGCTTTGATATCGACGATTTGGGTGCTGCTCATGATGGAAAATGAAGTCTCATAGGGGTAGGGACAAGGGGCGGGGATGAGCGAGAAAAAAGGGATGCATAGCCCCGCCTATCAGGCTCCGGAAACCCCGCCAAACAAGAGCCCCGGACTGGGTTTTCCAGGCCGGGGCTGCGAAGTGGTGGGGTTAGATGGACTTGAACCATCGACCTCCTGAATGTCAATCAGGCGCTCTAACCAACTGAGCTATAACCCCAAGAAAGAGGAAAGTGAACAAAGGGAGCGGACCGCCCTCTGGCAAGCCTTCAATGCACGTCCCCGAGATAGGTGGCCGAACCGTCTTTCAGGGCCTTGGCAATGACCTCTCCCAAGCCCTTGGGCGAAAGGGGGTAATCCGCCAGCCGCGCCAAGGGCAGCCACTCGAAACCGACCTGCCGGCGGTCTCGCTCCCTGCCCTCCCCGATGGGTCCGAGGTCATCGCAGAGGCAATGGAAGACCGCCTCGACCTGATGGAAGTGGCCATGGATCCGGTGCATGGCGTGGTTCTTGCCGACGTATTCGCGAAGGTACAGCAGACCTTGCGGCACGACCTTGAGCCCCAGTTCCTCCAGGACCTCGCGCTGGACGGTATCCCGCAAGGTCTCGCCGTGATTCTGGCCGCCACCGGGCAGGACCAGGAACTCGCCCTCTTCGGTCCGGATGCGGACCGCCAGGATCTCATCACCGCGCAAGATGACGGCGCGCGCGGCCGTCCGGACCCCGGAGGATACGCTGCCTGACTGGCGACGAGGAGAAGACACGAGGCCACACTACCCGGAGTGCCCGGACAGTGAAGCCGTAAAGCGTGGGCGGAAATCCGCCGGCCTTACGACAGCAGCTTCTCGTCGATCTCCTGGTTGCCGTGGACGGCCTTGACGTCGTCCAGGGCTTCGAGGGCGTCGATCAGTTCCATCACCTGCTTGGCCACGGCGGCGTCGCCGACCGGGACCGGGATGCTGGAAATGTAAGACAGTTCGGCCGACTCAGGCTTGATGGACTTCTCCTGCAGCGCCTTCGAGATGGCGTCGAAGGACGCGATCGGGGAAAGCACCTCGAAGTGATCGCCGTTGTTGATGACGTCTTCGGCACCGGCCTCGAGGACGAGCTCCATCAGGGCGTCTTCACCGATCTGGGAGGCGCCGATGAGGAACTGGCCCTTCTTCTGGAAGCTGTGGGAGACCGCGCCCGTCTGGGCCATGTTGCCGCCGTTGTCGTTGAAGGCCTGGCGCACTTCGGCCGCGGCGCGGTTCTTGTTGTCGGTGGTGACTTCGACGATGAGGCCGACGCCGCCGGGGGCGTAGCCCTCGTAGACGATCTCTTCGTAGATGACGCCGGGGATCTCGCCGGTGCCCTTCTGGACCGCGCGCTTGATGTTGTCCGACGGCATGTTGGAGGCGCGGGCCTTGTCCATGAGCGTGCGGAGACGCGCGTTGGACTCAGGGCTGCCGCCGCCGGCGCGCGCCGCGAGGGTGATCTCCTTCGCGAGGACGGAGAAGATCTTGCCGCGCTTGGCGTCAATGACGGCCTTGTGCCGCTTCGTCGTGTGCCACTTGCTATGACCAGACATGATGGGATGGGGGTTGGAAAATCAGCCTTTGACCTTCTTCGGCGCGGGCGCGATCACCTCGACGTCCGGCTCGTCCTTGGTAAGCCAGGTCTGCAGAATCGTCAACAGGTTCTGGATCGTCATGTACAGCGTGAGGGCCGAGGCCATCGGGTAACAGATGACCGGGAACAGCAGCGTCATCATCAGGAAGATCATCTTCTGGGAGCCGTCGCCGGAGGGCTGGGGGCTCATGCGCATCGAGAGCCACATGGTGACGCCCATGAGGACCGGCAGGAGGTTCACCGGGAAGCCGCCGACGTAGAAGAGCGTGTCCGGCGCCGAAAGGTCGGCGATCCAGAGGAACGAATGCAGGCGGAGCTCGACGGTGGTCTGGAAGGCCGTGTAGAGGCCGAAGAAGATCGGCATCTGGATGAGGATCGGGAGACAGCCGGCGAACGGGTTGATCTTGTTCTCGGTGTAGAGCTTCATGAGCTCCTTCTGCATCTTCTCGGGGTTGTCCTTATGCTTCTCGCGGATGTCCTGCATGGGCTTCGCGAACTTCTGCATCTTCTTCGCGGCCTTCATCTGGATCGCGGTCAGCGGCCAGGTGATGACCTTGATCAGGCAGGTCAGCAGGACGATCGCCCAACCCCAGGACCAAGCGCCGCTCCACTCGAGCAGCCAATGGACACCGCCGAGGATGGCGAGGAGCAGCTTGCAGACGGCGCCGAAGGAAATGAATCCAAGGAGCTTCGAGAACTGGAGCACGGCGACCTGGCCGTCAGGCAAGGCGGCGACGCGCGCGTATTCCTTCGGGCCGACGAAGAATTCGCCAGCGAAGGTGCGGGAAAGGTCGGCGGCCGGGACAGGCTCCCAGGAGGCGAAGGCCTGCAGGCCGCGCTTACCGCCTTCGAAGCCGACGGGCAGGACGAGCACTTCGGTGCGGGCGCCACGGGCGGAGGCGTCGGCCG
>CALPIW020000090.1 GCA_943323725.2 Polynucleobacter meluiroseus
AAGAAGACGGTGAAGAGGGCGAGCGCCCGGAAGGTCGCGGCTCCGTCGCCCGCCTGGACCGGACCCTTGATGATGGCGCCGACGAACCAAGCGAGCCCAGGCAGGGCCATCGCGCGGAAGACGCAGAGGCAGAGCAGGGTGTTGCGCTGCAGGCGATGCGGGCCGGTGAAGGCGAGGAGGCGGGTGATGGTGGACCAGCGCAGGGGCAGCCGGTCCGGTTCTTCTTCGTCGGGACGGAGGCGGCGGACCGCGATCTCGAGGGGCGGCTTGCTCATGCGGGGGCTCCTTCCGATTGGACGAGGATCGCCCGGCGATAGTGGCCGTCTTCCGCCATCAGCTGGGCGTGCGTGCCGACCTGGGCGAGGCGCCCGCGGTCGAGGACGAGGATCAGGTCGGCCCGGCGGAGGGTGCTCAGGCGATGCGCGACGATGAAGGTCGTGCGCCCGGCCATCGCGGATTCCATCGCCTCCATGATCTCCTTCTCGGTCTCAGGGTCGATGGCCGAGGTAGGGTCGTCGAGGAGGAGCACCGTCGGTTCGAGCAGCAGGGCGCGGGCGATGGCGATGCGTTGGCGCTGGCCGCCGGAAAGGTTCACGCCGCCTTCGCCGAGGAAGGTCTCGTAGCCCTCGGGCAGCGCCGCGATGAAGTCATGGGCGCCGGCGATGCGCGCGGCGCGTTCGATGCGCTCCTGCGTGGCCTCGGGATGTCCGAACGCGATGTTCGCCGCGATCGTATTGGAGAACAGGAAGTTCTCCTGGAAGACCATCCCGACCTGTCGGCGGAGTTCCGGCAGCGGCAGGCGGCGGATGTCGTGTCCGTCGAGCGTGACGCGGCCGTCGCGCGGGTCGTAGAAGCGGGGGATCAGCGAGAGCAGGGCGGACTTGCCTGCGCCCGTCGCGCCGGCGATGGCGATGCGCTGGCCGGGCTCGGCGACGAACGAGAGGTCGCGGAGCACCGTCGCGTTGTCCTGGAACTCGAAGCTCACGTTTTCGAAGGCCACGCGACCGACGAAGCGGCCAGGGGAGCTCGCCCCGGCCTCGGTTTCGACGCCCGGGTCGGTGTCCAGGATCTCGAAGATCCGTTTGGCGCCCGCCAAGGAGACCTGCGCGTTGTCGACGACCGAGGCGAGCGTCGTCACCTGGGTGGAGAACTGTTGCAGCAGGCCTGCGAAGGCCACGAGGCCGGTGCCGAGGGCGAGCTCGCCGCGCGCGACCATCCAGCCGCCGTAGCCGATGAGGATGGCCATCGAAAGACGGTTAAGCCCGTCGATGACGGGCCAGAACAGCGCGACCTCGCTGAAGACCTTGCGTTTCTGGACGCGGATCGCCTCGCTCCAGCCGGCGAAACGTCCCTGCACGCGCGGCTCCAGGGCGAACCCCTTCACGACCTGGATGCCCTGCACGTTCTCGGAGAAGCCGAGCACCATGCGGTCCATCAGCTCGCGGTTTTCCTCGTAGGCCGGGCGTACCTTGCGGGAGAAGCGGATCGCGAACCAGATCTGGAAGGGCAGGACGGAAAGGCAGGCCAGCGTGAGCCGCCAGTCGGTGCGGAACATGTAGGCGGCGCAGGCGGCCAGGGTCAGGGCGATGATGGCGAGTTGCAGCACCACGCCTTCGATGAAGAGCCGGATGGCGTGCGCGTCGGAAGTGACGCGGTTGATGATCGAGCCGCTGGCGTTGGAGTCGAAGAAGCGGAAGCTCAGCTGCTGGAGCTTGGCGAAGACCTGGGAGCGGAGGTTGACGACGATGCGACCGTGCAGGAAGCGGACGGAGACGAGGCCGAACACGAAGGCGAGGGTCGCCCGCAGGATCGCGGCGACGAGGATGCCGGCGCCGAGCCAGACGAACACGGCCTGGTCCGTCGCGTCGGCGGGGACGAAGAAGGGCAGGGCCGGCGCGGGGACGGTGCGGTCGGCGCAGTGACGGACGAAGTCGATGCCGACGCCGGCCAGCGCGACGACGGCGACGGTCAGGAAGACGACGGCGAGCTGGAGTCCGAGGAGCTGGAGGCAGTCCGTGCGGTACGACCAGGCGATCCGCAACAGGCGACGCAGCGTGGCGTCACGGGCGTCGGCGGTCGGAGGGGCGGGGTCGGCGGGCATGCGCGTCAGGGCGCAGGCTGGCTCAGCGGATCATCTGGCCTTCGCGCGAAGCCTTCTTGCGGAACTCGGCGAGGATGCGGGCGGTGAGCGGGCCGGGTTTGCCGGTGCCGATCTTGCGGGCGTCGACTTCGATGACCGGGATGACTTCCGCGGCGGTGCCCGTCAGGAAGCACTCGTCGGCGTTCCAGACGTCGTAGCGGGTGATGTTCGTCTCGACCGTCGGGATGCCGAGGGCGGCGGCGACTTCGAGGGCGACCTGGCGCGTGATGCCCACGAGGGCGCCCGCGTGGGAGGCCGGGGTGATCAGGCGGCCTTTGTGGATGAGGAAGACGTTGTCTCCGCTGCACTCGGCGACGTAGCCCTGTTCGTTGAGCATCAGGCACTCGTGGAAGCCGTGCTGCTGGGCCTCCATCTTCGCCATGATGTTGTTCAGGTAGTTCAACGACTTGATCATCGGGGGCAGCGCGGCCGGGCTGATGCGGCGGGTCGGCGCGGTGATGATGCGCATGCCCGTGGCGTAGAGTTCCTCGGGGTAGAGCTTGATGGTGTCGGCGATGCAGACGATCGAAGGCTTCGGGCAGTTCTTGGGCGAGAGACCCAGGTCGCCGAAGCCGCGGGAGACGACGAGGCGGATGTAGCCGTCGGTCAGGTTGTTGCGGCGGCAGGATTCGCAGACGATCTCGGCGATCTCGGCGCGGGTCCAGGGCATCTCGAGGCAGAGGGCCTTGGCCGACATCTCGAGGCGCTCGAGGTGCTCGTCGAGGCGGAAGACGCAGCCCTGGTAGAGGCGGATGCCTTCGAAGATGCCGTCACCATAGAGGAAGCCATGGTCGAAGACGGAGATCTTGGCCTCGGCCTTGGGGTAGAACTTGCCGTCGATGTAGACTTCCATGGTGGTGAAAAACCCACCTTGGGGGGTGAGGTGGGGTTTTTCCAGCCCGAAAGCCCCTTTTCCGGCGGTAATCTGACCGTTCAGGCGGACTCTCGGACCGTCAGGCGGAATTTGCCCGAGTCTTCCGGGGTGAGGAGTCCGACCGACTCGCTGGTGACCGAGGTCCCCAAGAGAAGGGAGAGACGCTCGACGAGCGTGGCCTGGACCGAAGCCAAGCCGTCGCCGGCTTGTTCAGGGAGGAGGCTGAGGTGGGCGGAGCCATCCGTCCGTTGGCGAAGCTGGTAATGGGCGATACCGCGGACGCCGCTGAAGGCCGCGTCCACCTGGCGGGTCGTGAGGATCCGGCCATCGGCGCCGCGGAGGGCGTCCCGTTTACGGCCGTGGACGAGGTAGCCGCCGGCGACGGGTTCGACGTAGTCGCCGATCTCGTAACGCATCAAGGGGAGGTAAGGATTCGTGAGCGTCGTGACCAGCAGCTCGCCGATGCCGTCGGCCGAAGTGGATTCCAGGAGCGCGGTCTCCGGGCTCGGGCGCATGACGCCGTCCGTCTCGACGAGCAGGTGGCCGGTCTCGCTGGAGCCGTAGAGGTCGATCACCGGCACGCCGAAGACCCGTTCCATGATGGCGCGGTGCGTGACGCTGGTGAACTCGTAGCTCGTCAGGATGAACCGCAGGGAAGGGAAGCGTCGGCCGTGGCGCTCGCAATGCAGGGCGAACCAAGCGCCGTGCACCGGGTCGACGTCGAGGAAGGCGGGCTCCCAGGCCGCGACTTCGTCGGCCATGACGGCCAGCTTGTCGTCGCCGAGGCTGAAGGGGATGCGCGTCTGATTGACGTAGCGGCTGTCGCCGAGGGTGCGTTGTTCGAGGTTGAGCCAGCGGTTGTAGCAGCTGACGCCGCTGCAACCCGGCGTCGTGAGGACGGCGCGGCGGAGGCTGGTCCGGTCGCCGAAGCACTCGGCGACGAAAGGATTCCGGAGCAGGGCGCGAAGCTCCTGTTCGGCCCACCAGGTCTTGCCGAACACCACGCGCACGCTGGCGCCGGAAGTGCCGGAGGTGCTCTCTTCTTCGATCAGGCCGCGGGCGAGGAGCGATTCGACGGTCAGCCCGGCCGGCAGGAAGCCTTCGGGCGAGTGTTCGCGCAGCTGGCTCTTCGTGATGCGGGGAAGGTCGGCGAGCAGAGCCGAGCCATCGGCAAAGGCTGCCTGCCAGTGGTCGGAATGATAGAACGGCACCCCGGTGGTCAGGGAGATGGCGGCCTGCAGGCGCGCGGCCTCATCAGAGGCGCGGGCGACGGGCGGCGAGGTGAGCGGCATGACCACAAGGAGCAAGCAAGGCGGGCGAAAGCAAAACGGCGGCGCCTTTTAACGGAGGAATATTGCCATATATGCCTCCGTGGCCCGCTGGGTCGGAACTATCAGGGTTGAACGGGGTCTTTTGTCCTCATATCTCCCCGTATGCGATTACCCCGTCGTTCCTTTCTGCGTAAGGCTGCCGTCGCCGCGCTTGGCTTCACGATCATTCCCCGGCACGTCCTCGGCCGTGGCTTCGTCCCGCCCAGCGAGACCCTGAACCACGTCATCGTCGGCTGCGGCGGCATCTCCTCCATGCACTCCGAGCCCCGCATGACGGGCAAGAACCGCATCGTCGGCATCTGCGACGTCGACGCCCAGCGCGTGCAGAAGAAGCTCGAGCGCATCAAGCAGGCCGGCGGCGGCACGCCGATGACGGCCGAGGATTTCCGTGAAGTCATCGCGATGCCGGACGCCGACGTCGTGCACGTCTGCACGCCGCCGCATTGGCACGGCGTCATCGCCGCCATGGCCGCCCGCCGCGGCAAGGCCGTCTGGTGCGAGAAGCCGCTGACCCGCACCATCGGCGAGGGCCTCGCCCTGAGCCGCGTCGTGCAGCAGACCGGCGTGCCGTTCCGCGTGAACACCTGGTTCCGTCTCAACCGGACCAATTATTACGGCGTCGGCCCGGCCCGGGAGATCCGCCGCGTCGTCGCGAGCGGCGTCCTCGGCGGCCCGCTGACGGTGCGCCTCGCCCCGGTCGGCGGCATCCAGTGGAAGGTCAATCTCTGGACCGGCAAGCCGGACCTCAAGCCGGAGCCCGTCCCGGCGCACCTGAACTGGGACATGTACTGCGGTCCTGCGCAGCTCATCCCTTATCACTCGCACCGCTGCCACGGTTCCTTCCGCGGTTATTGGAACTTCGACCAAGGTGGCCTCGGTGACATGGGCCAGCACTTCCTCGATCCCGTGCAGTACTTCCTCGGCAAGGATGGCGAGTCGCCCGTCTCCGTCGAGTGCGACGCTCCCGCCCAGGATGCCATGGCTTGCGGCGTCTGGAAGACCGTCACCCTCACTTACAAGGACGGCACGCGCATCATCCTCGAATCCGAGCTCGCCGAACGTAATCCCGAGAACCCCTTCCTCGAAGGCCCGAACGGCAAGCTGTTCGCCGGCATGCGTTGCAACCGTCCCGAACTCCTCGTGAAGGCCGCCGAGTTCCCGCTGCCGGAATATCAGGAAGATGATTTCGACGCGTGCGCGCGGGAGAAGCGTCCGTTCGGCTACGGCGTCAACGAGGCCTTCCGCAGCTCGACGCTCGTGAATCTCGCCGCCCTCAGCGTCCGGCTGGGACGTAAGCTGAACTTCAAGGCCGACGGTTCCGGCTTCGTCGGCGACGACCAGGCCAATCAACTCCACTCGCCCGCGCTGCGCGGCACATGGTCGATCTGAACCTCCAGTCCGCCCGTCGCCAGTTCCGCTGGCTCGCCGTGCTCGCGTCCGTGTTGGGGCTCTTGTCCGCCTGGGGCGCCCGTGACCACGTGATCTGGATGCTCGAGGTCCTGCCCGTCTTCCTCATCGCCGGCGCCGCTTGGCGGTTCGACTGGACGCCGAGCGTCTTCCTCGGCCGCTGGATGTTCTTCCATGCGATCGTCCTGATCGTCGGGGCCCATTATACCTACGCCGAAGTGCCGGCCGGAGCGTGGGTGGCCGAGTGGCTGGGGCAGACGCGCAATCCTTACGACCGGCTCGGTCACCTGATGCAAGGCGTCGTCCCGGCGCTGATGATCCGCGAATGGCTGCTCCGTGGGCCGGCGGCCGGCGCCGTAGGCCTGACCGCCTGGGCGGGCGTCTGCTTCGCCGGGGCTTTCAGCGCGGCCTACGAGATCTTCGAATGGGGCTCGGCGATCCTGCTCGGTCAGGCCGCCGACGCTTTCCTCGGTTCCCAAGGTTTCGTCTGGGACACCCAGGCGGACATGCTCTGCGCTTTCCTCGGCGCCGCCTTCGCCATGTGGGTCCTCGGACCGTGGCATCGCCGCTCGCTGACCGAACTCCTCCCCGCCGCCTGATATTTAACCTCATCCCCATGATGTATCGTTGCCTCCTGCTCTTCTTCTTCGCCGGCGTGTTCGCCGCCGACGTCCCGACCGACGCCACCTTCGCCGACCTCGCGGTCCC
>CALPIW020000091.1 GCA_943323725.2 Polynucleobacter meluiroseus
GTCGTCCGCGCCCAGTACGTCGAAGGCAAGGGCGTCCCTGCCCTCATCGCCGTCCAGCAGGACGTCTCCGGCAAGGCCACCAAGACCGCCCTCGCCTGGGCCAAGGGCATCGGCGGCACCCGCGCCGGCGTCATCAAGACCTCCTTCAAGGAAGAAGCCGAGACGGACCTCTTCGGTGAGCAGGCCGTCCTCTGCGGCGGTGCCTCCGAACTCGTCAAGGTGGGTTACGAAACCCTCGTCGAAGCCGGCTACCAGCCCGAGATGGCCTACTTCGAGTGCCTCCACGAGCTGAAGCTCATCGTCGACCTCATGGTCGAGTCCGGCATCTCCGGCATGCGCTTCTCGATCTCCGAGACCGCCAAGTACGGCGACATCACCCGCGGTCCCCGCGTGATCAACAGCTCGTCCCGCAAGGCGATGCGCGAGATCCTCAAGGAGATCCAGTCCGGCAAGTTCACCGCCCAGTGGGTCAAGGAATACAAGGGCGGCCTCAAGAACTACAACAAGCTCCTCAAGAAGGGCGAGAACCACCCGATCGAAAAGACCGGCCAGCGTCTCCGCTCCCTCATGCCCTGGGTCCAGAAGCGCAACATCCGCGGCGCCCAGGCCGAGTACACGACCAAGTAAGGGTCGCCGGGCAACCGGAAAACAAAAGGGCCGACGCAAGTCGGCCCTTTTTCGTGCCCGCCTACTTCGCGGCCGGCGCCTTGCCCAGCGGACTGCCCGGCAGAAACTCCGCGCGGCTGATGAAGCCATCGCCATCGGCGTCGCGGCGGGCGAACCATTCGGCGGCATCGGCGGCGGAACGGCTGACCGCGAATTCCGCGCGGCTCAGTTTGCCATCACGGTCCACGTCCAGCTTCAGGAACAGCGGCGCGCGGTCGGCGGCCGGATCGGCCTTCGCCTTGCCCTTCCCTTTCTTCGCCGGCTGGTCGCTGCCGGGAATCGCCGGCAACGGCAGGTAGTCGAAATCGGCGATCATCTTCTTGGCCATCTCCAGGCGGAGCGCGCGCTCGGCCTCGGCGACCTCGGGCTTGCCGCTGAGGTTGTTCAGCTCGGCCGGATCTTTCTCCAGGTCGTAGAATTCGTACACCGGACGCGGCGTCGTGAAGTAGGTCGCGGCGAGACCGGCGGCGAGGCCGCCTTTGCCGTGAAGGTCCTGGATGGACTTCCAGGCCGGACCGCCGGCGCTGTCGACGGGCGAATACGGCAGCCATGGCGTGCAGTTATAGATGGCCTTGTAGCGGCCGCTACGGACCGCGCGGGAGAGGTCGTAGCCGCTGTTGCTCATCCCGACCTGCACCGGGGCGCTGCCGTGCGGGCCGCGCTCCGTGAAGACATAGTCACGGGTCTTGGCCGCGGCACCTTTGAGGATCGGCAGGAAGCTCACGCCGGTCATCCCCGCGGCAGGCTTCAGGCCGGCGGCGGCCAGCACGGTCGGACCGAGGTCCTCGCCGCTGAGCAGGGCCGAGGAATCACCGCCGGGAGCCACGACGCCGGGCCAGCGCACGACGAAAGGCACGTTACAGCCCGGATCATAGAGCGAGCCCTTGCCGTGCGGGAGCGCCTGGCCGTTGTCGCCGGCGAAGACGACAAGGGTGTCCTTGGCGAGTCCGAGACGATCGAGCAAAGCGAGCACCTTGCCGGCGGTCTCGTCGACGCGGTTCACCTCGGCGCAGTAGTCGGCGTATTGTTCGCGCACGGCAGGAAGATCGGGCACATGGGCCGGCAGCTTGAGCGAGGCGGGATCGGGACGATAGCTGGCCGGCGCATTCCAGACGTGATGCGGGTCGCTGAAGTTCACCCAGAGGCAGAACGGCTTGTCCTTCGGACGGCCTTCGAGGAAGGCCGCGGACTGTTCGACGGCCTCCTTGTCGGAGCCACCCTGCACGACGTCAAAACGCTCCGGGAAAGTCTTGTAGCCGCCGTCCATGAGGAACTTACCCAGTCCTTCGTCGCCCTTACCGGAGCCGTCGAGGTGATAGGACCGACCGACCACGCCGACATAATAGCCCGCCTCCTGCTTGAGGACTTCCGGGAACGTGACGACGTCGCGAGGGAGCGGCGAAGAGAAGCGCGTGATGCGGGCGGCCACGGGGGAGCGGCCGCTCAGGTAAGCCGCGCGGGAAGGTACGCACTGCGGGGCGGACGTGAAGAAGCGACGGAACTTGATCCCTTCGCCGGCGAGTTTGTCCAAGACCGGCGTGCGGACATTAGCGTCGCCGTAACAGCTTAGGTACGGGTAGCTATGGTCGTCGGACAGCAGGAACAGGACGTTGGGTTTATCGGCGGCCGAAACGAGGACGCCGAGAGCGAGCCAGCACAGCAGGGATCTCATGGGGTAGGATGACCCAAACCTAGCCCAGTCGAGGAGGCAACCGCAACCTCGGCTCAGAACCGACCGGTCAGCGCGAGACGGAACTGGCGGGGCTCCACCGGATGGAAATGGATCCCGTCGGCGCCGCCCGTCTCGGAGGACTCGTAAGAATAAGCGATATCCTGATCCTGGCGGTTGAGCAGGTTGAGGATGCTGAGGGTCGCCTCCCAGTTCGCGTCGAGCTGATAGCTGACCGAGGCGTTGAGCATGATGGTCTGCTCCGAACGGGCCGTACCCGCGGAATCGAGGTCGCGGGGGCCGAAGTAGCGCAGGCGGAGCGAACCGGACCAGCCGGACTGGTCGCGCACGGTCACGCCGGCGGCGATCACGGTGTCGATGGCCCCTTCCACGCTGCGCTGGCCGACCGGGACGTCACGGTAAAGCGCCTGCGAGGCGGAGACATCGAGGTCGAACGAGAGCCACTTATAGGGCGTCCAGTAATTGGCCCACTCGACGCCATAGCGGTCGCTACCGTCGGAAGGCTCGACCGAACCGGCGTCGCCGATGAAGACGAGTTCGGACTGCGTGCGCAGATACCAGAGCGACACGGTGCTCTGCAGGTCTTTGATCGCGAGCGTACGGACGCCGATTTCGGCACCGCGGGCCGGGACGAGACCCCGCAGCGGACCGGAGGAGAGCGTGGCGCCACGGACGTCATTGCTGTGAAAGCCATAGCCGGCTTGGACGAAGTATTCGGTCTTATCCCACGGCCCCCAGGCCAGGGTCAGCTTCGGGCTGAAGAGCGCCGTCGAGGCGTTCCCCGAGTCAGCGGACGAGGCGAGCGAGTTGACATCCGCGAACTGCAAGTCGCCGCGACCACCGATCACGCTGCGGAAAGTCGGGGTCCACTGCACACGGTGTTCGGCGAAGACCCCGAGGGTGCCCACGCCGAGATCGTGCTGCGAAGTCGTGGAGAGGCGTACCCGGTCGTCGGTGGCGTAGAGCCCGTTGTCGACCCAGTCATGCCGGAACTGCACGCCGAAGGAGGTCTCGACCGGGCGACGGTCCCATTCTGCATGGATGTGACGGACGTAACTGAACCCCGCCGCCGTACGCGCATCCTGCTGCTCGAACTGGTCGCCGTTGACCGGGTCGTTCAGCGCGTAGGTGAAGTTCGAGAAGAGATCCAGTTCGTAGCGGAAGACGTAGGCCTGCAGGCGGTCTTCGGAGCCGCCGTGGCGGTGACGCCAGTCGGCCGACCAGGAGAGATAGCGGGAATCGCCCCCGTTGGTCGGATCCATATTACCCCACCGCGAGAGCGCGCCGGACTCGACGAGCGTGAGCGGCACCTGATCGCTCGTGCGCCATTCGCCCTGGTAGAAACGTAGCGTCGTCGTGAAACCATCGTGGCCGTCGCCGCGCGACCAGGATAACTGGCCGTTGGCGCGGTGGTAGTTGTCGCCCATCAGCCAAGGACCGTCGGAATGCGCGCCTTGCAGGGCGTAGAGCAGGTCGCCCGAGCCCGCCTTGACCGAGTCCGCGACGAGCAGTCGACCATAACCGAAGGAGCCGCCTTCCATCAGGAGGAGACTCTTCGGCAGGGTCTTGAAAGTATCCAGGTAAGCCGCGCCAGCGGTACCGAAATCTCCGGTCTGGGCGTAGTAAGGACCCTTCTGATAGTTCACCCGCTCGACGAGTTCGGGGATGACGAAGTTCATGTCTGCGTAGCCTTGGCCGTGGCCGTGCGAAGGCATGTTGAGCGGGACACCGTCGAGGAACGTCGCGAAGTCGGTGCCGTGGTCCAGATTGAACCCGCGCATGAAGTACTGATTGGCCTTACCGCCGCCCGCGTGCTGCGTGATGATCAGACCCGGAACCGTCTCCAGGATCTCGCCCGGACGAAGGAGCGGACGCTCCCCCAGCTGCACCGCGCCCGTCACGCCGATCGTGGCTGAATCGGCGACCCCAAGCAGGCTGTCCTGCCGGCCCATGACGACGATCTTACCGAGCGTTTTCGGTTCCGGATCCGCCCAGACGGTCAGGGCGGAGGCGGCGACGAGCAGGGGCAGGAGACGCATGGGTCAGACGTAAGTGCGGCCTGAGAGATGACGAGAAAAGAAAAGGCGGCTTCGTCTGCCCAGACGAAGCCGCCGGGCCATGAACCTCAGAAATTCAGACGCAGGCCGGCCTCGATGCCGCGGCCCGGCATCGGGAGCACGTCCTTGATGAACGACGATGCGCTGCGGGCTTCCTGATCGAGGAGATTGATCGCGCGCAGCGTGAACTGTCCGCTCAGCTTATCGAAGGTGAACGGGCGGGTGAGGCTGGCGCCGACCATCGTGAAGCCGGCGGTCCGGGTCTCGTCGGGCGCGGTGTGGTTCTGCGCGAGGTGATAGGTCGCGTCGAGGCGCCAGGTCCAGCCGGACTCGAGGCCGTGCAAGGCCGCGCCGATGCGGCCGGGCGAGATCCGCGGAAGAGCCTCGGAAGTGTCGGTGTTAGAGGCGCGGACGAAGTCGCCGAACCACTCCAGGCCGAACTTCGAGACCGGGGTGTCGATGAACTGGTAGTTCACCTTCACTTCGGAGCCGAAGAAGTCCGCCGGCACGGAGACGAAGTCATAGCGGGCGAGCTCATCGACCCCACTCGAGAAATCAGGACCGCCGAAACCAGACAGGTCAGGCCCGGAGCCGTTACGCTGCAGGGCGATGAAGGAGGAGAAGCGGTTGTAGTAGACCGAGAAGCTGCCGGAAAGCGGGCCACGGACCTTGGCGAGTTCCAGTTCGAGGCCGAAGCCCTGTTCCTTGCCGAGGTCGCGGTTACCGACCTCATAGACGTCCGTGGCCACGTGCGGGCCGTCGGCGTAGAGTTCCTGGAAGTTAGGGGCCCGCTCGGTGCGGGTGAGGTTGATCGTCGAGGTCCACGAAGGATTCAGGTCCTTGGCCCAGGCGAAGGCGAAACTCGCCGGCGTGAAGGAGGCCGAGGCGGCCGCCGGATCGGACCCTAGGGCGCCGTCATGCGTCCAGGCGGCAGCGTCGACCTGCGCGTGCTCGATACGGAAGCCGTAGCGCAGACGCTGATCGGCGGCGAGGGTCTGGACGAAGGAGCCGAACGTGGCCATGGCGGAGTTGCGGGTATCCGGCAGGAACGCCTCGTCGCCGATCACGCCGAAATCGAAACGGCTGGCCTGCAGGCCGACCACGCCTTCGACCGAGCCCATCTTCACGAGCTCGACGTCAAGCCGGCCGTCCCAACCTTCGTTCGTGAAAGTGCTGCCGGGCGCGCCGGCTTCGAATTCCGTGTGCGCATAGTCAGCCACGCCGACGCGATAAGCGAGGGAGCGGACCACGGAGCCGGCCACTTCGGCCTTGCCCGCGAGATCCCATCGGCGCTGCTCCAGGCCGATGGAGATATCCTGCTCGGCGACGCCATAAGTGGAATCCAGACCGGAATACGAAAGGCCGACGTAACCGTTGGAGGTGAGATAAGAGACCCCGACGCCGGCGCCGCGGTTATCCGCCGACGTATCGGCGATCCGGCCCACCGGCGTGCGGAGATCATCCGTCGACTTGTCGAAGCCATCGACATGGTAGGAGAACGAGCCGGCCGAACCTTCGGCGAGCACGCCGACCGAACGGAGTCCGTCGACGGAGCCGAGGCGGCCCGTGACCGACTGGCGCTGGGCGAGGCGCTGATCCGGGATGCGCGCGTCGACGAGGTTGATGACGCCGCCGAGGATGCTCGTGCTGTAAAGGAGGGCCGCCGGGCCGCGGAGGACCTGGGCTTCGCGGATGGCGAGAGGATCGACGCTCACCGCGTGGTCAGGGCTGGAGGAGGAAGCGTCGAGGCTGTTGACGCCGTTCTGGGTGATCTTGAGGCGGTCACCATCGAGGCCGCGGATGACCGGGCGGCCGGCGTTGGGACCGAAATAGCTCGAAGCCACGCCGGGGAGCTCGGCGAGCAGGTCTCCGATGTTGGACTGGGCCAGGCGGTCGAGGTCGGCGCTCGCCAAGATCA
>CALPIW020000092.1 GCA_943323725.2 Polynucleobacter meluiroseus
GGGTCCCGAGGAGGGCGCGCGTATGCCGGGCCAGGTCCAGCGAGATGCCGGGTTCGTCGCGTTCCCGCGCGAGGCCCTGCGCGGCACGTACGAGCGCTTCCAGCTGGGCGGCCTTGGAGCGCAGCTGCCGGAGGAGCCAGATACGGCCGACGGCCTTCGAGGCTTCGTTGGTGAGCAACGAGAGGAAAGCGACGTCCTGTTCGGAGAACGCGTCGAGCCGGTCGGAATCGCAGTTCACGACACCGATCACGTTCCCCATGAGCTCCATCGGGACGGCCAGTTCGGAGCGGATGCCCTTCCGGATCTCGACGTAGCGCGGATCCTTCGAGACGTCGGGGATCCGCTGCGGCTTGGCGTAGAGGGCGACCCAGCCGGTGATGCCCTGCCCTTGGTCGATGATCTTCCCGGAGGAATCGGCGTCGAGGCCGTTGCTGACCTCGATACGCAGCGACCCCGTGGCGGGCTCGACGAGCGCGATGGAGGCGCTGGAAGCGCCGAGCGTGCGGACGATCTCCTCGAGGATGAAGTCGAGCGCTTCCCGCGGGTCTTCGGTGGCGTTGACGAACGCGCCGACGCGGTAGAGGCAGTCCAGGACGCGGGCGTCGCCGGGACGTTCCTGCGCTGGCCGGGAGTGAGGCATGACCTAGAGCGAGTGGTCCATGTCGAGCGCCGGGGCGTCGACGGTGGTCTGGCCGATCACGACGGCGGGCACGCCGGCCACGCTGGTATGCGGGGCGACGTCCTTGAGCACCACGGAACCGGCGCCGATCTTGGCGCCTTCGCCGATGGTGATGTTGCCGAGAATCTTGGCGCCCGCGCCGACGAGTACGCCGGAACGGATCTTCGGATGACGGTCGCCGCGGGCCTTGCCGGTGCCACCAAGGGTGACCTCATGCAAGAAGGAGACGTTGTCGGCGACGACGCTGGTCTCACCGGCGACGAAGCCGGTGGCGTGGTCGAGCAGGATGCCGACGCCGAAGCGGGCGGCGGGATGGATATCGACGGCGAGGTGCTCGGAGACGAGCGACTGGAGATGGGTGGCGAGTTCCTTGCGGCCGGCCTTCCAGAGCGCGTGCGCCAGACGATGCGTCGAGATGGCGTGGAAGCCCTTGTACCAGAGATACGGGATTAGCGCATGCTCGGTCGCCGGATCGCGCTCGAGGGTGGCGCGGATATCGGCGCGCATCTGCGCAAGCACTTCGCGGTCGGAAGCGACGGCCTCGCCGAGGACGCGGAGGACGACGGGGAGATCCTGGCCGGTGGGCGTGATCCGTTCCGCCAGGCGCTGGATGATGCCCTCGCCGAAACCGGAACGGTCGAGGACATAGCGATGGAGCATCGGCGCCAAGGCCGGTTCGGCCTGGGCGACGACGGACGCGCGGGCCTGCAGCTCCGCCCAGAGGGAAACTTCGTTGGCGCAGACCAAGGCGATGGAACGGGCGTCAGCCATAGACAGGAACAGTAATTCGTGCTTTTCGGTCAATTTGGCAACCCATGAGTCAAAACCATGTAAAAACGATGGGTTTCGACAGATTTGTAGAACCTCCCGCCTGCGAAGGGGTTGAAAAGTGTGAACCAACCCCTACACATCAAGTCCTACCCTCCACACCATGCGTATCCTCCCCACCCTCCTCGCCTGCCTCATGGCCGTCGTCTCGTTCGCCGCTCCGGAAGTCGGCCAGCCTGCTCCTGATTTCACCGGCAAGACCCTCGACGGCAAGACCGTCAGCCTCGCCGACTTCAAGGGCAAGACCGTCGTCCTCGAATGGTACAACCCTGGTTGCCCCTTCGTGAAGAAGTTCTACGACGCCGGCAAGATGCAGGAATTCCAGAAGGAAGTCGTCGCCTCCGGCGCCGTCTGGCTCGTGATCAACACCGGCGGCCACAAGCTCGAGTCCGCCACCTACTACCCTGGCACCGTCGTCCAGGACGCCAACCAGAGCATCGGCCGCGCCTATGACGCCAAGGTCACCCCGCACTGCTTCGTCATCGATGGCAAGGGCACCCTCGTCTACAAGGGCGCGATCGACAGCATCTCCTCCGCCAAGTCCGCTGACATCGAGAAGGCCACGAACTACGTCCTCGCCGCCGTCAAGGCCGTGAAGGAAGGCAAGTCCCCCGAGACCGCCAGCACCAAGCCCTACGGCTGCGGCGTGAAGTACAACAAGCTCTAAGCCTAAGGGACGAGCACGACCAAGGGCGTCCGCAAGGACGCCCTTTTTGTTGGCCGAGCGCCCCGACCTCAGGCCACGCCGGTCGCCTGCAGGATCTTCGCGTGCACCTGGTCGTTACGCAGGTGCGGGGTGAAGAGCTGGGAGCCCGGGCCGCTGGAGCAGAACTCCACCATCTCGCCGGTGTGGTTGTTGCTGGTCCAGCCGATCGAGGTGTACTTCATCAGCGCGGCGGCGAGCGTCTTGGTCGAAATGATCTTGGCGCGGTCCTCGGCCTTGAACTTCAGGCCGGTGGCCTTCTCGGCAGCCGCGACGAAGTCCTTGGGGGCGAGCCCCTTGGTCTTGGCGCCAAGCACTTCGAGGGAGGACGTGAAAGCGGTCATCCGGTCGAACGCCGGTGAGGACTCGGCATACGAAGGCGCCGAAGTATCGAAGTCTTCGCTGCCGAGGCCGTTGACATTGAAGCCGCCGGTGCCGTGGTCGGTCGTGACGATCAGCAAGGTATCCGGGTTCTTATCCACGAAGGCGAGGACCGTTGCGATGGCCTCGTCGAACGCGACCTGCTCGCGGATGGCGGCGGCGCCGTCGTTGCCGTGGGCGGCGTGGTCGATGCGACCACCCTCGACCATGAGGAAGAATCCTTCCGGGGCGGAGCCGAGGCGCTGCAGGGCGACCTTGGTCATCTCGGCGAGCGTGGGCGTCGAGGCCTTGAGTTCGGCCGAGTTCAGGCGGTCGATCTCGAACGGGATGTGGCTCTTGCTGAAAAGACCCAGCAGCGGCGCCTTACCGGCGTCGGCCAGGAGCTGGTCGCGGTCGAGGGCGAGGCCGTAGCCAGCCTGACGGTAGGCGGCCCGCAGATCATCGCTGAAATACTGCGTGCCGCCGCCAAGGACGACGTCGACGCCGCGCTCGAGGTACTGAGCGGCGACGGCCTTCTGGTCAGAGCGCTTGGCCACGGTGACGGCGAAGCCGGCCGGGGTCGCGTGCGTGGCGGTGGCGGTGGTGACGAGACCGCAGCGCTTCTTGGCGGCGTTCATCTTCTGGACGAGCGTGACGGGCTTGCGGCCGTCCTGCGTGATGTTAAGCACGCCGTTGTCGATGCGCTCGCCGATGCCCCAGCAGCTGGCGGCGGCGGCGGAGTCGGTCACGATGCCGCTGGCGGAGTCGGTCTCGCAGAGCGAGCGCACGACCGGACGTTCGGCGTACATCTTCATCCAGTTCGAGGAACGCTTCTCCGTCCGGGTGAGGTAGGTCTGCGCGGCGGTGAGCACCGAGAAGCACATGCCGTCGGAGACCATGAAGACGACGTTCTTGGCTTGGCGCTTGGCGGAGTTGGCGGCGGCCTCGCGGCCGTCGGCGCCGAGGGCGCGGGCCGAACCGGCCCCGAAGACAAGGCTGCCGAGACCGGCGAACTTCAGGAAGTCACGACGCGAGGAGGAACGGGGTTGGCTCATGGTTCGGGTATAGGCTCAAAAGACCCCTCCGGGCAACCTCAGTTCCCCGGGGAGTCCGTGAAAACGGCGTGACGGTCAGGCCTGGGGGGCGGCCGGAGCGGCCGGGGCCGTCGGGACGTGCGCCTTGAGGCGACGTTCGGCGACTTCGGCCGACACCAGGGCCACGAAATCGGCCAGGGTGCGGTTACCTTCGAAGGACTTGTCGGCGCGGGAGCGGACGTTGACCACGCCGGCTTCCTTCTCCTTGGCGCCCACGACGAGCATGTGCGGCACCTTGGACATCTCGGCGCGGCGGATCTTGGCGCCGAGCTTATCGGACGAACCGTCGACGCTGCAGCGGATCTTGGCGGCCGTGAGGACCTCGGCCATGGCTTCGCAATCGGCATTGAGGTCGTCGTTGAGCGGGATGAGGCGCACCTGCTCGGGCGAGAGCCAGGTCGGGAAGTCGCCGGCGAAGTGCTCGATCAGGATGCCGACGAAGCGCTCCATGGAACCGAAGGGCGCGCGGTGGATCATCACCGGACGGTGCGGCTTGTTATCGGCGCCGTTGTAGGTGAGGTCGAAACGCTCAGGCAGGTTGAAGTCGACCTGCACGGTGCCGAGCTGCCATTCGCGGCCGATGACGTCGCGGACGACGAAGTCGATCTTGGGTCCGTAGAACGCGGCTTCGCCGGGCTCTTCGGAGAAGGCGACGCCAAGGGTGGCGGCGGCGGCGCGGCAGGCGGCCTCGGCCTTGTCCCAGTTCTCGGCGGTGCCGGTGTACTTGGCGGAGTCGGGATTACGGAGGCCGACGCGTACGCGATAATCGTTCAGGCCGAGCGTCTTGAGGACGATCTTCACGAGCTCGAGGCAGCCGAGGACTTCCGGGAGGACCTGGTCTTCGGTGCAGAAGAGGTGGGCATCATCCTGGGTGAAGCCACGGACGCGGGTCATGCCGCTCAGCTCACCCGACTGCTCCCAGCGGTAGACCGTGCCGAATTCGGCCAGACGGACCGGCAGATCGCGGTAGGAATGGGGCTGTGAAGCGTAGATGCGGATGTGGTGAGGGCAGTTCATCGGCTTCAGCAGGAAGCCCTGCACGGTACCGTCCGCCAGGCGGTTGGTCAGTTCGCCGCAACCGCAGCCTTCCTTGGCGAGCATCTCCATGGCCTCGCGTTCGACGAGGGGCGGGAACTGGGCGTCCTTGTAATACGGGAAGTGGCCCGAGGTACGGTAAAGGTCAAGGTTGCCGATATGCGGCGTGAAGACCTGCTTGTAGCCGGTCTGGAAAAGGCGCTCGGAGATGAAGTTCTGGAGTTCCTGGCGGACGATCGCGCCGTTGGGCGTCCAGAGGATGAGGCCTTGGCCCACCTTCTCGTCGATGTGGAAGAGCTTCAGCTCCTTGCCCAGTTTACGATGGTCGCGCTTCTTGGCTTCTTCGGCGCGGACCATCGCCTGCTCGAGTTCGTCCTTGGTCGCGTAAGCGGTGCCGTAGATGCGCTGGAGCTGCTTGTTCTTCTCGTCGCCGCGGTGGTAGGCGCCGGCGATGTGCAGGAGTTTGAACGCCTTGACCTGAGAGGAGTAGCGCACGTGGGTGCCGGCGCAGAGGTCGACGAACTCGCCGTTCTTGTAAAAGGAGATGGTCTCGCCGGCGGGGATGTCGCCGAGGCGGCCGATCTTATAGGCGTTCTGGCCACGCTCGCGGATGAGCTTCTCGGCTTCTTCGCGGGTGCACTCGAAGCGCTCGAACTTCTGGTTCTCCTTGGAGATGCGGCGCATCTCTTCCTCGATCTTCACCAGGTCTTCGGCCGTGAAGGTGTGGTCGAGGTCGAAGTCGTAATAGAAGCCGTTCTCGGTGGGCGGCCCGATGTCCAGCTGGGCCTGGGGGAACAGGCGGAGCACGGCGGCGCCCAGCATGTGGGCGGCGGAGTGACGGATCTCCTCGAGGGGAGTCATCTGCGGGCGGGAGGACATGGCGGAAGACCCCACTCGCTAGGGCTTCCCGAGGCGAAGGGCAAGGACGGAGCAAGCCGCCCTTCCCTTCAGGCCTTCTTCAGATCGTAGCCGTCCTTGCGGTCCAGCATCGTCCAACCGAGCGCGGTCAGGTCCTTGCGGAGCTGGTCGGCGGCGGCGAAATCCTTGGACTGCTTGGCGGCCCAGCGACGGGCACCCAGTTCGGCGACCTCGGCCGGGATGGCGACTTCGGCTTTGGCGGCGAAGAGCTGCAGCCCGAGGGCGAAGAGGATCTTGGCCAGGCCGGAGACGTCCTGACGGGCCTGCTCGGCCGTCGGTTCGTCCTTCTCGGCGAGCACGGTGAAGACCTGGCCGAGGCAGCCCGGGATGTTCAGGTCGTCCTGCAGGACTTCCCAGGCCTTGGCGAAGCGACCCCAAGAGGTCTGGACTTCCTGCTTGGCGGGCGCGACGAATTCAGCGCGGCTGAAACCGGCGGCGGCCAGGAGACGGTCGGCGCCGCGCTCAAGCTTGGCGAGGGCGGAACGGGAATCCTCGACGCCCTTCATGGTGAAGTTGAGCGAGCTGCGGTAGTGACCGGAGATCAGCGTGTAGCGGACCTCCGTCGGCGAGAAGCCCTTGGCGACCAGTTCGTCGAGCGTGTAGAGGTTGCCCTTGCTCTTGGACATCTTCTCGCCCTCGACCATCAGGTGGGCACTGTGGAACCAGTGCGCGGCGAAGCCCTTCACGCCGGTGGCGCA
>CALPIW020000093.1 GCA_943323725.2 Polynucleobacter meluiroseus
CGGAACTCGAAGCGGGCCTTGGAGAGCGCGTTGTCGCGGATCTGCGCGGCGGGGTGGCCCTTGGCGAGGTCGGCGGCGTGGGCGGCGATCTTGTAGGCGATGACGCCCTCACGGACGTCATTCTTGTTCGGCAGGCCGAGGTGTTCCTTCGGCGTGACGTAGCAGAGCATCGCGGTGCCGTACCAGCCGATCATCGCGGCGCCGATGGCGGACGTGATGTGGTCGTAGCCCGGGGCGATGTCGGTCGTGAGGGGTCCGAGCGTGTAGAACGGGGCCTCGTGGCACCACTCCAGCTGCTTGTCCATGTTCTCCTTGATCATGTGCATCGGCACGTGGCCGGGGCCTTCGTTCATGACCTGCACGCCGCGCTCCCAGGCGCGCGTGGTGAGTTCGCCTTGGGTCTTCAGTTCGGCGAACTGGGCGTCATCGTTGGCGTCGGCGATCGAACCAGGACGGAGGCCGTCGCCGATCGAGAAGCTGACGTCATAGGCGGCCATGATGTCGCAGATGTCGTCCCAATGCGTGTAGAGGAAGTTCTCCTTGTGGTGCGAGAGGCACCACTTGGCCATGATCGAGCCACCGCGGGAGACGATGCCGGTGACACGACGGGCGGTCATCGGGATGTAGGCCAGGCGGACGCCGGCGTGGATCGTGAAGTAGTCGACGCCCTGCTCGGCCTGTTCGATGAGGGTGTCGCGGAAGATCTCCCAGGTGAGGTCTTCGGCGCGGCCGTTGACCTTCTCGAGGGCCTGGTAGATCGGCACCGTGCCGACCGGCACGGGGCAGTTACGCAGGATCCACTCGCGGGTCTGGTGGATGTTCTTGCCCGTGGAAAGATCCATGAGCGTGTCGCCTCCCCACTTGATGGACCAGCGCATCTTCTCGACCTCTTCCTCGATGGAGGACGCGACGGCCGAGTTGCCGATGTTGGTGTTGATCTTCACCAGGAAGTTGCGGCCGATGATCATCGGCTCGAGCTCGGGGTGATTGATGTTGGCCGGAATGATGGCGCGGCCGCGGGCGACCTCGGAGCGGACGAACTCCGGCGTGATCACCTTCGGGATGGCGGCGCCGAAGGACTCGCCCTTGTGCTGGAAGGTCAGGTCATGGCGACGGGTCGAATCAGCCTGGTCGGCGGCGAGGCGCATGTTCTCGCGGATGGCGATGTACTCCATCTCCGGGGTGATGATGCCCTGCTTGGCGTAGGCCAGCTGCGTCGGGCGCTGCCCCGGCTTGCCCTTGTAGACCTTGCGATCGGCGCGGTCGAACTGGACCAGGCGGTTGCGGGAGGTCGCGCGTTGGGCGGTCTCGGCATGCTTCCAGGAAAGGTAGCCGTCGTCTTCGGGCTTCAGTTCGCGGCCGGGGACGGCTTCGACGTCGCCACGTTCGAGAATCCAAGCGGCGCGGATGGCCGGCAGGCCCTTCTCGACGTCACCATGGAAGGCCGGATCACCCCAGGGACCGGACGTATCATAGATGCGGACCGGCTCGTTGGCCGACTTCGCGCCATCGGGACGGGAGGTATCGGCCAGCTTCACCTCGCGCATCGGCACGAGGAGGTCAGGCCGCGAGCCCGGCACGTAAACACGGGTCGAGTTCGGGAAGGTGGTGGGCTTGTTGTCGGAGACCATAGAATAGGGGGTGGGAGGAAAGGTGGGCCCGAGGGCAAAGGCTCTCCGCGCGGACCTGGAAGGTTCACGGAAACGGGGATGTTATGGGCTGCACAATCCGCTTCCTACGGCGCCGAGGCGCATCAGGTACGAGGGTTCGAGGCCAAGCCTCATCTCAGTCCGGTCACGGACTCCCCTGGGAAAGACTAGGAAGGAACGTTTCGATGAAGGTGGAAAGCCCCCAAGTAGCAAGACCTTGCTCGGGAAAGGCTCGCCCAAGGCGTCCGGCTAGCCGAGAAACCCTGCATGGAACCCCCAAGCCTGCCCGCCGACCCCGTCCCGACCCAAGACGAGAAGAACCTCGGCCTCATCATGCATGTGCTGAGCCTCGTCGGCTTCAGCCTCATCGGCCCCCTCATCGTCTGGCTCGTGAAGAAGGACGAGAGCCCCTTCATCAACGCCCAAGGCCGGGAACTGCTGAACTTCCAGCTCAGCTTCCTCATCTACACCATCGCCTGCGTCCCGCTTTGCTTCGTGCTCATCGGGATTCCGCTCCTCATCGTCGTCGGCATCGCCGCCTTCATCCTGACCATCATCGGACTGGTGAAGGCCACCGAGGGGAAGATCTACCGCTTTCCGGCGACGATCAAGATGCTCTGAGGCGCGGTTGAGTCTCCCCAAAGGAAGGGCCCGACACACGTCGGGCCCTTTTTGCATCACTGAGCACTGAAAATCAGCGGTTCATCGACAGCTGGGCGCGGAGATACTCGACCGTGCGGCGCACGTTCGCGTCCACTTCCATCTGGTTCACGACCGTCTTGCGGGCGTGGATGACCGTCCCGTGGTCGCGACCGCCGAAAGCCTGGCCGATCGACACGAGGGACATGCCGGTGAGCTGGGTGGCGAGGTACATGGCGACCTGACGGGGGAAAGCGATGTTCTGCATCCGGCGCTTGGACGTCATGTCCGACATCTGGATGCGGTAATGCTCGGCGACCTTACGCTGGATGACTTCGGCCGTGAGGGTGTGGCTGGCTTCTTCGACGAGGATGTCGTGGAGGAGTTTCTCGACCTGGGCGAGCTCGAGGGGCTTGCGGGTCATGCCCACGAGGCCGACGATGCGGGTGACGGCGCCTTCGAGGTTACGGACGTTGCGGGCGATGCGGGAGGCGATGAACTCGGCGATCTCCGGCTGCAGGTCGAGGCCGCGGGCGGCCGCCTTCTTGCGCAGGATGGCGATGCGGGTCTCGAGGCCGGGGGCCTGGATGGAGCAGACCATGCCCCACTGGAAGCGCGAGACGAGGCGTTCCTGGAGCTTGGCGATCTCGGAAGCCGGCCGGTCGCTGGTCAGGACCACCTGCTTATGATTGTTATGCAGCTCGTTGAAGGTGTGGAAGAACTCGTCCTGCGTGGACTCCTTGCCGGCGAGGAAGTGGATGTCGTCGATCAGGAGCAGGTCGAGCTCGCGGTAGCGGCGACGGAACGAAGCGACGCTGCCGGTCTGGAGCGCCTGGATGAAGTCGTTCGTGAAGGTCTCGGACGAAATGTAGGCGATGCGGGCCTGCGGGTTGGCGGCGTAGACCGAATGCGCGATGGCGTGCATCAGGTGGGTCTTACCCAGACCGGTCGGGCCGTGGATGAAGAGCGGGTTGTAGTAGTGGCCGGGCTCCTTGGCGACGGCGAGCGAAGCGCCATGGGCCATCTCGTTCTCCGGACCGACGATGAAGTTCTCGAAAGTGTTGGTCGCCTTGATCGCCGGAGCCGGCGAGGAAGCGGCCTGACGCGAAGCACGGGCGACCGGAGCCGGCGCCGGCGCGACTTCGCGGGCGGCGTCGACGGAAGCCGTCAGGCGGTAGTCCATGTTACGCCCGGCGACCAGCGTGAGCTGACGACGGAGCATCTCGGCGTAGTTGCTGTTGACCCAAGCTTCGGTGAGGACCGACGGAGCTTCCAGGACGAGGACTTTGCCTTCGACGATGCCGATCGGTTGCAGAGAAGAGATCCAGGTTTCGAAGTCGGCGCGAGGAAGGGCGTTACGGAGTTCGCTTTTGGCGGTTTCCCAAAGGGAGAGGTGGCTGACGGAAGAGGACATGAGAAAGGGGGAGGGTTGAGAAAGGTTGTTCACAGGCTCTTTGGAAGCCCGAAAGTGAGGTATTTTTGTAAAACAATCGTCAAGGTGACGGGCTCGACTCTTTGGCTGCTTCTGTGCCAAATTTGGGACAGAAAGGATTCACGCCGTAAGTCGTTGATGAAAGGTGGTTTGGAAGGGTTAAAAAGGGATTCCTTCGTTTAGTGTCCGGAGAAGAGGCCGGCGACGATCCGTGGGGTGCGAATCGAGACGCCTTTGTGGACGCGCGGAGACGAGGGACAAGTGCAAGCCCTGCACAGGTTATTAACAGCCCCCCTGTAGATAAGAATGTGAGGTTTCTGTTGCACGGCTGTCACACGCTCACCGTTCCCCTGTGAATAGGGGTTTTAATTCACTGCGCCGCTTCGACGAGATGTTCGTCCCGCAGGCGACGCAAGTCATCCAAGCTCAGGCAATGACGGAGTCGGTCGCGGAGTTTGCGCGAACCAGGCAGCCCGTGCGTGAGCGGATGAAGGCGATCGAGCATCCAACGGACGTCGCGATGGCCCAGCCGTGAGGCATGCACCTCGATCGTCAGCTCGGCCAAGCGAATCATGCAATCCCAGCGGGCCTGGACGCCCGTTTCGGCGGCCTCCCCCGCCCTGCCCTCCAACGCCGCCTTGATCTGGGCGAAAATCCAAGGGTTACCGAGCGCCGCGCGGCCGATCATCAGGCCCGAGACCCCCGATTCTTTCTGCCTGAGCAAAGCGGACGGTCCGTCCTTCACGTCACCATTGCCGATGACCGGGATATCGACCGCCGCCGCGACCTGGGCGATCCAGCCCCAATGAGCCTCACCCGAGTAGCCCTGCTCCTTGGTGCGGCCGTGGACCGCGATGGCCTCTACGCCTAGCCCCTGCAGGCGTCCCGCGACCTCGACGGCCACGATGGTCGCATGATCCCAGCCGAGGCGCATCTTCGCGGTCAGCGGGACGTCCGGGATGGCATCCTTCACCGCCTTGACGAGGTCGTAGAGCAAAGGCGTGCAGCGCAGGAGTCCCGAACCGGCATTCTGCTCGATGACCTTGTGGGCAGGGCAGCCGAAATTGAGGTCGAGGAAGTCCGGCTTCATGCGATCGCACACCAGGCGGGCGGCCTTGGCCATGGAAGCCGGCGTGGCCCCGAAGATCTGGACGCCCATCGGGCGCTGGCCTTCCGTGAAGTCGACCATCTCCCAGGCCTTGGCGTTGTCGCGGATCAGCGCTTCGGACTGGACGAACTCCGTGACCATGACGTCGGCACCCTGCTCTTTGCAGAGCTGGCGGAAAGCGACGTCGGTATGGCGCGCCATGGGCGCGAGGTAGAGCGGGAACTTGCCGGGACCGAACCACGGCAGGCGCGGCGCGACCTTGCTCACGGGCGGCCGTCCTTCTTCTTCAGGCCGGCCTTGAGCTCACGCCAACGGGCGAGACGCTCCGCGATCTGCGGCTCGGCGCCGGCGTCGCCGGGATGGTAGAGCGACAACGGACGGCTAAGGTAATCCTGGCCGCTGATGGCCTCAGGATAATCGTGGCTGTACCGATAGGCTCCGCCGTTCCCCAGGCTCTTGTTCACGCTGTTATGCGCGTCCTTGAGATGCAGGGGTACTTCCTGGCGGGGCATATTACGGACGGCATCCTTGGCCGCGGAAATCGCCGAGGTGGTGCTATTGCTCTTAGGTGAAAGAGCCAGGAAGAGCGTCGCGTGGGCCAGCGCGTATTCGCATTCGGGCATGCCGACCATCTCGCAGGCCTGGAAAGCCGCGGTGGCCACGCCCAAGGCGCGGGAGTCGGCCAGACCGATGTCTTCGGAAGCGCAGATGACGAGGCGCCGGGCGATGAAGCGAGGCTCCTCCCCGCCTTCGAGCATCAGGAAGAGCCAGTAGAGCGCGGCATCCGGGTCGCCTCCGCGCACCGACTTGATGAACGCGGACGCGGTATCGTAATGGTCGTCGCCGCCGTCATCGTAACGGATGCGACGCTCGCGCGCGAAGGAGGCTACGGCTTCGTCGGTGACGCTACCGAGCGCCGGCGCGGAAAGCACGAGGGTCTCGAGGCAGTTGAGCGCGCGACGAAGATCGCCCGAGGCCATCTCGGCGACCTGCTGCAGGACTTTCTCCGAAGCTTTGACGCCGAGGGCGCCGAGGCCGCGCTCCTTGTCGGCGAGGGCGGTGCCGAGGAAAGCGGCGATCTCCGGCGGGGTCAGCGGATCGAGGCGGAAGAGATGACTGCGGCTGAGCAGCGCCGGGACGACGTAGAGCCCAGGATTGTGCGTCGTACAGCCGATGAGCCGCACCACGCCGGCTTCGACGTCCGGGAGGAGCAGGTCCTGCTGGGCCTTGTTGAAGCGATGGATCTCGTCAACGACCAGCACGGTCTTGCGTGAGGGCTGACGACGGGCGTCGGCCAGGATCTCGCGGAGTTCGGGCGTCCCGGAGAGCACGGCGTTGACCCGCACGACGAAGGACTGCGTCTCGGCGGCGATGACTTCCGCCAAGGTGGTCTTACCGCAACCGGGCGGACCGTAGAACAGGAGCGAGCCGAAGGTGTCGGCTTTGATCAGTCGCGGGAGCAAGGCCTCCGGGCCCAGCAA
>CALPIW020000094.1 GCA_943323725.2 Polynucleobacter meluiroseus
AACACGATCATCGTCTTCTCCGGCGACAACGGCGCCACGCACGACGCCGGCGGCGTCGACACGAAATACTTCAACTCCGCCGGCGGCCTCAAAGGCCTCAAAGGTTCGCTTCACGAAGGCGGTATCCGCGAACCGACCGTCGTCCGCTGGCCCGCCGGCATCAAGCCCGGCACGCGTTCGCACCGCATCTCCGGCTTCGAAGACTGGTTCGCGACCTTCGCCGAACTCGCGGGCGTGAAGATCGCAGCCGCGTCCAACCGAGCCAGCGAGAGTCTCATCCCGGCGCTCAAGGGCACGGACGCACCGCGTGCCGCCCCGCTCTATCGCGAGTTCCCTGGCTACGGTTCACAACAGGCGATCTGGGACGGCAAGTGGAAGGCGATCCGCACGGACATGACCAAGGCGATCAAGGCCGGCCAGCCGATCGTCACCCAGCTCTACGACCTCGACGCCGACCCGAACGAGACGACCGATCTGGCCGCGAAATTCCCGGACATCGTGAAGGAACTCGAAGCCAAGATGGCCGCGGCCCGCGTGCCGAATCCCGACTTCCCGCTCCCCGGCGTCGACCCGCTGGCCGCTAATGGTGGCAAGGGCAAGAAGAAGGCCGCGAAGAAGTAATCCGTCACGTCCTTGTTCGCCGCAGGGCGAACCATGGTAGGGGCAAGGCTCCGCCTTGCACTCCTGTCCAAGAGGGCGCGGCGAAGCCACGCCCCTACCTTAAGCCGCCCTGCGGCGGCTCTTCAAAGTTCCTCAATCCCGGCCCTTAGCTCCGCGGCTTTCTTCTTCACGGCGGCCTTCTCGGCGGGAGACATGTTCGCGGCCTGACGGACGGCCATGCCGATGCGCGGGTTGTTGAGGAAGCGGTCCTGATGCCGCAGCCAGAAATCCCAATAGAGCGCGTTCAACGGACAGGCCAGCGGTCCGGTGCGATCCTTGGGATCATACGGACAACCGCCGCAATAATTGGACATCTTGGAGACGTAGCTCGCGGCGCAGCAATACGGCTTGCTGGCGAGGAAGCCGCCGTCGGCGTGCTGACTCATGCCGATGACGTTCGGGAGTTCGACCCACTGGAAGGCATCGATGTACACGCCGAGATACCAGCGCTCGACCTCCGCGGGATCGACGCCCGCGGTCAGGCAGAACGACCCGATGACCATCAGGCGCTGGATATGATGCGCATAAGCGGTGTCGAGCGACTGGCCCACGGAGTGGCGCATGCAGTTCATCTTCACCTTGCCGGTCCAGAACCAGGACGGCAGCGAGAGCGTGTGGCCGAGCCCGTTAGCGTCGGCGTAGCCCGGCATCTTGGCCCAATAGACGCCACGGATATATTCGCGCCAACCGATGATCTGCCGGACGAAGCCTTCCGTGGCCGCCAAAGGATAACGCTTCGGAGCGCGCGCATGGGCCTCAGCCGCGGCCGCGGCGACTTCCGCCGGGGTCAGCAGCTTTACGTTCAAGGCGAAGGACAGCCGGGAATGGAAGAGGCGATCCGAGGACGTATGCATGGCGTCCTCGTAGTCACCGAAATCAGGCAGACCCCGCTCGATGAAGGCGTCCAGCTGCTTGAGCGCCTCCTTACGGTCGACGGGCCAAGGGAAGTCCTTCTCTGAAGGCTTACCCATGGTCTTCACCCCGGCGGCCTGGATCTCGGCCCAGATCGCTGAGTGGTCGTGGGAGACGTCCCAGGGCTTGGGCGGAGGCGGCGTGCCCTTCCACGGCTTCCGGTTCTCCTTGTCGTAATTCCATTCTCCCCCGGCGGGCGTGCCGTCCTCCTCCATCAGCAGGCGCGTCCGGACCCGCATCTTGCGATAATATGACTCCATCAACCAGCGCTTGGCGTCCTTCTGGAAATGGGCCGCCACCCCGCCGCGTCCGTCGAGGAAGTGTTCGGAGCTGACGCACGCCGTGACCAGGCCGCAGCTGGCGGCGAAGGCCCGGAGATCCTGATCGAGGCGGTATTCGTCGGGCTCCTGGTATTCGAAACGTGCGGCCTTGGTCGCCTTGAAGACCTGCTGCAGGTTCTCCGCGAAGTTCTGGCGGTTATCCTTATCGCCCAACCGGAAGTAACGGACCTGATGGCCTTGCTTCACCAGCAGCTCGGCCATCCGGCGCATCCCGGCGAAGATCGCGATGACCTTCTGGGCGTGATGCACGACGTAATCCGTCTCCGAGCGGACTTCCATGAAGACGTACGTCACGGACGCGTCCTTCTTGGCGAACCAAGAATGCTCCGGGTTCAGCTGGTCGCCGAGGATGAGACGGACGGTGGAGGGCACGCCCGCAAAGAAGGACGAACCCCGCCCGACGCAAATCGTCGCCGCCGTTATCGTGCCAGTCGGCGGAGTTCGATGCGGCGGAACCAGACCGGCTGACCTTCCGCCTGAAGGGCGATGTGGCCGTGAGAGAGCAGTAATTCGGCGCCGACGTCCAGCTGGTCGGTCGCAGGGGAGACATGGTTACGCGGGTCGAGCTGCGGACGTTGGTAGCGGAGGACCTCCGCGCCGTTGACGCGATGGACGATTTCTTCGTCCCCGCGCACTTCGACCTCGATGACCACCCATTGCTCGGGCGGGAAGGTCGGCGCCTTCGAGGTGACGATGTGCTGGGTGACCAGCTTGCCGTCCATCTCCAGGTTGGTGCCGGGGGTGCAGACGTTGCCGGTCGGGCGGGCCCCCTTCCCTTCGTCGGCCAGGAATTGGAACTCCAGGCTGGAAGGAAAACCTTGGTCCATCCCCATGCTCTGCGGCGGCTGGGCGTGGAGCATGACGCCGCTGTTGAGGTTCACGTACTTCGGGGCGTCGGCCATCATCTTCCCGGCGAAGCGATACTCCATCCGCAAGACGTAACGCGAATACGCGAGGTTGGTGAAAAGATGCCCATACTGCTGGTCGAACTTCGCATAGCGATCATAGGCCACCTTGATCATGCCGTCCTCGACCCGGAAGGTATCGGCGTAATTCTCGCCGAGGGGATGCTTGGCGATCTTGGGCGTCCACCCCGACAGGTCCTTGCCGTTGAACAAGGCGTGCCACTTAGGCTCCTCCGCGGAGACCAACGTGACGAGGCAGGAACCGACCAGGGGCAGGAAGCGGCGCATGCCTATGACTAAGGAGTCAACGGCCTGATTCCAATCCCGGAAGCCGGAATCCGCCCGCCCGTTTGCGCGGAAGGCGAATCCGAACACAAAGTCGGCATGCGCGGCGTCAAAAAAGAGAACCTTCCGGCCAAGACCTGCCCGACCTGCCAGCGCCCCTTCCTCTGGCGGAAGAAGTGGGCCCGCTGCTGGGATGAGGTGCGCTTCTGCAGCGACGCCTGCCGCAAGGGGACTCCGCGCGGTAAGGCATCGAAGCGTTGAGCAGACCGGCCCGGGGAAGCCGATGCGCCTAAGCCCCGGACCCCGACGGAGATTCGTTCGGCAGCTTGGCCGCCCGCGCCAGCGCGGCTTTGTCGAGCATGATGACCGCCGGCAGGAAGAAGAAGCTCTGCACACTGAAGATGCTTACCCAGACCGCGAACGCATCTGCGTGGTCTAATCCCAGGAGGAGGTAGACCTCCGCCAAGACACCCGTCGCCATCGCTCCCGCGACCCAACCCAGCGAACCCAGCAAAGCCCACGTCACCGCCGTCCGGAAAGACCGAGAAATCAGGCATAACCCCTGCGCAAGGCTCATCGTGCCACCGAAGGCGATGGCCCAAAAATACATCCCGCAGTAATTCGAGGCATAGCAACCGGCGCAGGAGACCGGAATCCAGAGCCACCACCGGCAAACCCGATGAAGGCAGCAGGCCTGAGCCACGATCACCAGCACGGCCAACAGGAGCAGAGAAACGGGCCGGCCCTCGAAGACGTGGTAAAAGGGAAGGAACGAGGCGATGGCCAGGGCGTTGTATCCCAACCAACGCTGGCTGATCCGCTTGAGCCTTTGCCGGTCATAAACTGGCGCCATTTCACGTTCATATCCGCCGACCAAGGGGATGGCAAAGAGGAATGCAGGCGCAAAAAAGCCCGGGGTCGCCGGGCTGATTTAAAACCTCGGGCCCACCGGCCCTCAGGTCCTCGATTACTTAGGTCCGCCCTGGCGACGGGTGCCCGGACGACCGAAGGGGCGATAGTTGCCCTGAGAAGCGCGGTAGCCGCCGTGACGACCCCCCTGCGGGCGCCCTTCGCGTTCGCTGTTGTGCGCACCGGCGCGGGGATCCTGGTGACGCTGGAAATCTTCCGGGGTGCGGGGCGGAGCCTGCTGGGTGTAGTCGAAGCCCTGCAGCTTACCGCAATGGAGGTGCTTGCCGACGATGCGCTCGAGGCGGCGCAGTTCGCCGAGGTCTTCGCGGGTGACGAAGGTGATGGCGGTGCCGGTCGCGAGCGCGCGGCCGGTACGGCCGATGCGGTGGACGTAGTCTTCGAGCTGGTCAGGGAAGTCGAAGTTGAAGACGTGGGAGATGCCGTCGACGTCGATGCCGCGCGAGGCGATGTCGGTCGCGACGAGCACGCGGATCTCGTTGTTCTTGAAGGCCTGCAGGGCGCGCTGACGCTGGCTCTGCGAGCGGTTGGCGTGGATGGCGGCGCAGCTGATGTCTTCGCCCTGGAGCTTGCGGCAGATGCGGTCGGCGCCGTGCTTGGTGCGCGCGAAGACGAGGACCATCTTCAGGGCTTCGTCCTTCAGGAGGTGGTGCAGCATGACCTGCTTGAGCGCGCCCGGGCACTCATAGAGGAGCTGGGTGACGGTCTCGGCAGGGTTGGAGCGGCGGCCGACCTCGATCAGCTTCGGCTCGCGCTGATACTGCTTCGTGAGCGTCTCGATCTCGCGGGAGAGCGTGGCGGAGAACATCAGGGTCTGGCGCTCCTTCGGGAGGGCGCGGACGATGGTGTTGATCGCGGGCAGGAAGCCCATGTCCAGCATGCGGTCGGCTTCGTCGAGGACGAGGTATTCGACGGCGGAGAAGTCGCCATGGCCCTGGCCGCCGAGGTCGAGGAGACGGCCCGGGGTGGCGATGAGGAAGTCACAGCCGCGACGGAGGGCGGCGATCTGGGGGCGTTCGGAGACGCCGCCGTAGCAGGTGGCGACGGTGGCGCCGGAGTAACGGGAATAGGCGGCGACGTTCTCGGCGATCTGGACGACCAGCTCGCGGGTCGGGGCCAGGATGAGGCAGCGGACGCGGCCCTGGTGGGCGCCGGACTTGGTCTGGACCAACTTGGTCAGCAACGGCAGGGTGAAAGCGGCGGTCTTGCCGGTACCGGTCTGGGCGACGCCGATGACGTCGTGCCCCTCGATGATCACCGGGATCGAGGCCTTCTGGATCGGCGTCGGCTCGGTGTAGCCCTGGTCGGCTACGGCTTTCAGAATGGAGGCATCGAGGCCTAGGGAATCAAACGACATTGAGGCAAAGTGAGTAGAGGAATTGGAAAGGGCGAGAAGAATAGGGGGATAACGGGCATAAGGTGGTAGCGGTAAGCGGTTGGCGGTTAGGCCATCCACCACCCGCCAAAAGGCTATCGATTCAGTCAAAGGGCGGCTTCGTCCCTCATCTAACCGCCAACCGCTAACCGCCACCACCTTCGCTGGGACTGCGTCCCAGCATTGCACTCCCCCTGCCCTTTCCTAGATACCTCGGTAACCCCTGACGATGACGACCAAGCAACCCGACGGCTGGAGCTCCAAACTAGGCGTCATCATGGCCGTCGCCGGCAGCGCCGTCGGCTTGGGCAACTTCCTCCGCTTCCCCGGCCTCGTCGCCGACAAGGAGACCGGCGGCGGCGCCTTCCTGATCGCCTACTTCATCTCCCTCCTGATCGTCGGCCTGCCGATCTGCTGGGTCGAGTGGACGCTCGGACGTTTCGGCGGCACGCAGGGCTACAATTCCTCGCCGGGCATCTTCCACGCCATCATCCGCAAGCCCTGGGGCAAATATGTCGGCCTCCTCGGCTTCATCATCCCGGTAGGCGTCTACTTCTATTACGTCGTCATCGAGTCCTGGTGCCTTGGCTACGCCTGGAACAGTTTCAGCGGGTCGCTCGACCTCGGCAAGGACCCCAAGACCTACGCTGACGCCTTCGCCGGATTCACCGGTCTCAATGCCGATGGCGCCGTCCTCGGACTCGGCGCGCCGTTCCTCTTCTTCATCGGTGTCTTCGTCCTGAACTTCGTCATCATCTACCGCGGCCTCTCCAAGGGCATCGAGTTCATCTGTAACTGGGGCATGCCGCTCCTCATCGCCATCGCGCTCATCCTGCTGGTCCGCGTACTGACCCTTGGCACCCCGGACCCG
>CALPIW020000095.1 GCA_943323725.2 Polynucleobacter meluiroseus
AGCCACGGCGCGGATCGGAGCCTGGCCGGAAAGCGCGGCGAGCATGTCACCCTTGGTGACGCGGCCGGCCTTGCCCGTGCCTTCGACGCCTGCGGGATCGAGGCCGGTTTCTTCGGAGAGGCGACGGACGGCCGGAGAGATTTCGGCGGCGGCGCCAGACTTGGCGGCGACCGGAGCGGCTTTCGGCGCGGGAGCCGCGGTGGCGGCCGGAGCAGAGGCAGCGGCCGGTTTGGCGGCGGGAGCAGGAGCGGCGCTCGGTGCGTTGCCGGCGGCGCTCGCTTCGATCGACGCAACGACTTGTCCGACCACGACATCCGTGCCCGCGTTGACGACGAGGGTGATCTGCCCGTCGACTTCGGCGGTGCCTTCGGAGGTCACCTTGTCGGTTTCGTACGAGAAGAGAGGCTGACCCTTGCGGACGGCGTCACCGGACTTGACCAGCCAGGCGGCCAGGAGGCCCCCGGTGATGGATTCGCCCATGGGAGGGATTTTGACTTCGACGGCCATGAAAGTTGGGTGGCCACTAAATTGGAACCCATCCCGAGGCCTTTCAACGGGGAAATAGCCCTTTAAACGACCTAGGAAGGTCGTTTGAGGGGTAGTAGGAGGGGTGGTCGGACCGACAAAATCGGCTACTGACCCTTATTAGGCGCCAAAGGCCTGCCGGATGACGTCAGCCTGCTCGATCTTGTGGACCGAGAGCGAGCCCACCGCGGGAGAGGCGGCCGCGTCGCGACCCGCGTAGAGCGGTCGAAGGCCGAGGGCTTCCTCGACGAGCGGAGCGACGAAGGACCAACCGCCCATGTTCTTGGGCTCATCCTGCACCCAGACGACCTTCTTGGGCGAACCCAGGTCGGCGTGCAGCTTGGCGAGGGTGGCGGCGTCGAAGGGGTAGAACTGCTCGACGCGGACGATGGTCGTGGCGGTGTCCTTGCGGGCCGCGCGTTCGGCGTCGAGTTCGTAGAAGACCTTGCCGGAGCAGAGCAGCAGGCGCTCGGTCTTCGCGGCCGGAGTGGCGTCAGGCAGGATGGCGTGGAAGCGTCCGCCGGAGAGTTCGGCGAGCGTGCTCACGCAGGACTTGTGACGCAGCAGGCTCTTGGGGGTCATCACGACCAGAGGCTTGCGGAGATCCGACTTCACCTGGCGACGCAGCGCGTGGAAGAGCTGGGCCGGGGTGGAGGGCTGGGCGACCTGCAGGTTGTTCTCGGCGCAGAGCTGAAGGAAGCGTTCGAGGCGGGCGGAGGAGTGTTCCGGACCCTGGCCTTCGTAGCCGTGCGGCAGGAGCATCACGAGGCCGCTGGTCTGACCCCACTTCGATTCCGCCGAAGCGATGAACTGGTCGATCATGATCTGCGCGCCGTTGGCGAAGTCGCCGAACTGGGCTTCCCAGATCACCAACGAATCCGGGGCTTCGAGCGAGTAGCCGTAATCGAAACCGAGGACCGCGTATTCGGAGAGGGAGGAGTTGACGAGTTCGATCTCCGCGCCGGCGATCGAGCCCAGCGGGCAGTATTCGGCGTCGTTGGAAGGGTCGTGCAGCACCGCATGGCGGTGGGAGAAGGTGCCGCGTTCGCAGTCCTGGCCGGAGATGCGCACAGGGTAGCCTTCGGCGAGCAGGGAAGCGAAGGCGAGGCCTTCACCGAGGCTCCAGTCGATGTTCGCGCCGGCCTTGTAGGCTTCGGCCTTGGCGTCGAGGAGTCGCTTGATCTTGGGGTTGGGCGCGAAGTCCGGCGGGGTCTGCCAGAGCACCGGCGCGACCTTGTCCAGCAACTCGCGCGGGGCCGAAGTGTCGACGGAGTGTTCGTAGGCCGAACGGAAAGGACGCACGCCCACGGGCTTGGTCTTACGTTCTTCGACTTCCGCGGCGATCGACGCCTGGGCGCGTTCCTGGGCGGCGTTGAGCAGCACGTCGAATTCGGTGCGCAGGGCGATCAGCTCGCCGTCCGGGGCCGACTTGGATTCGGTCAGGCGGGAAGCGTAGAGTTCTGCGATGCTCGAATGAGCGGAGATCTCCTTGTAAAGCACGGGCTGGGTGAAGGCCGGTTCGTCGGTCTCGTTGTGGCCGTAGCGACGGTAGCAGACGATATCCAGCACGGCGTCGGCGCCGAACTTCTGGCGGAACTCGAGCGCGATCTCAGCCGCGAGGACGACGGCGTCGGGGTCGTCGCCGTTCGCGTGGAAGATCGGCGACTCGGTGAACTTGGCGATCTCGGTGCAATGACGGCCGGTGCGGGCCTCGTCGGGGTTGGTGGTGAAACCGACCTGGTTGTTCGAGACGATGTGGAGCGTGCCGCCCACCTGGTAGCCCTTGAGGCCGGCGAGGTTGAGCGTCTCCATGACCACGCCCTGGCCGGCGAACGCGGCGTCGCCGTGCAGCAGGATGGGGAGGACCTTGGAGCGGTCGGCGCCGCCTTGGAGGTCGACGAGCGCGCGGGCGCGGCCGAGGACGACAGGATTGACGGCTTCGAGGTGGCTGGGGTTGAAGGCGAGGGTGACGCCGATCTCCTTGCCGTCGACGACGCGGGCGCCGGCGTAGCCGAGGTGATACTTCACGTCGCCGTCACCATGCGTGGTGTCGGGGATGTGCTGTTCGGAGAAGCCGGCGAAGAGGGCTTCGGGCTTCTTGCCGCAGACGTTGACGAGGACGTTGAGTCGGCCGCGGTGGGCCATGCCGATGACGAGGTCGGCGACGCCGGCGGACGGAGCGCGATGGATGAGCTGATCCATGACGGCGAGCATGACTTCGCCGCCTTCGACGGAGAAGCGCTTGGCGCCTACGAAGGTCTTGTGGAGGAAGCGTTCGAACTGCTCGGCCTGCACGATGGAGCGCAGGAAGCGGCGACGGGCCGCGGCGTCATAAGCCGGACGGAGGCCGCAGCTTTCGACGCGTTCCTGGAGCCAGCGGCGGCGCTCGCCGTCTTGGATGTGACTGAATTCGACGCCGATAGGGCCGCAGTAAGTCGCCTTCAGCTTGGCGAGAATCTCACCGAGGGGGAGCATCTGGCCGCCGAGGAAATCACCCGTGTGGAACACGCGGTCGGCCGGCAGGGAATCGAGGCCGAGGGCCTTGTCGGTGAGTTCGAAGTGAGGGAAGGGCTCGGCGAGCGGGTTGATGCGGGCCTGGAGGTGGCCGATCATCCGATAGGCCTGGATGGCGGCGAGGACCTTCCATTGGGCGGCGGCGTCGACCGAGCCGGCGGCCGGGGCGCCTTTACCGGGCTTAGGCGGGAGGCTGAGGCCGAGTTCGAAGCCTTCGAAGAAAGAACGCCAGTCACCGTCGACCGAGGAAGGGTCCTTGGACCACTGCTCGTGATAAGATGCGATGAGGTCTGCGTTCCACCGACTGCCGACGCTGAGATGTTTCATTTTTGGCCTGTAAAAGGGAAGTAAAAGTAAACCAGTGACCCGAGCATAAACAAGCCCAGACCCTGCACAAATTTGTCACTTATTGGGGGTTGTAAGGCTAAACCCGGCAGGGTGTAATGAGCCACCGTCGATGTCTTCCCCGCGTCCGGCCAACCGCTCCTACTCCACGGAAGCCCTGGAGAGGTGGTTCGCGTCCATGCCTGAAGACTGGGAAGACGCTTTCAAGGCCGCCGACCTCACCGAAGGTCGCCGCCTCTATACCGAAGGATTGGTCAGACAGATCGAACTCAGGCCGGAGAGCGCCGAAGCCGTCACCCGGACCGAAGAGCAGACGGTCCGTGCCGTCATCGAGATCGTCGACGGCAAACTGGATTGGCGCACCTCGTTGCCCGAGGAAGAGAACGGCGCGCCTTTCGCCGTGGCTTCGCTGTATGAGGTGGAGGAACTGCTCGCCGATGAGCTCCCGGCGATCGATGAGTCCGCCATGGCCGCCGCGCCCGAGGCGCCGAAGGAGCCCGAACGCAAGGATGCCAACGCCCGCGCCTCACTGAAACTGCAGGTCAGCTTCGAGCTGTCTTCCGAAGGCCTGAAGATTTCCGCCGCCTGGACCGGCCGCGGCGGCCATGCCTGGAATTGCTTCGGCCCCGGAGCCATCCCGGGCGACGAACTTTCCGACGAACAACGGCAGGCCTTGTTCCGTTTCAATACCGTGGCCCACCGGGCCGGGTTCGCCTACGGCAAGGCCACCGGCGCCTGGGCGATCGACAACATCGGCCGCATCGAGCGCTTCGTGCGCGAGGACCTGGCCGATTGGCGCAAGCGTTTCAAGTTGGTCGGCGAGGACGCCCTGAACATCTTCCGTAACGAGCAGCTGCAGGTCGCCGTCGATGCCGAAGCCGAGTCGGCGGCCGACGGTAAGTCCTTCAGGCTGAACTGGCGCCTCAAGGCCGGCGGACACCGCCTGCTCGCCGACGAGCAGAAACTCCTGCTCAAGGCCGGCGGACGCCCCGTCATCCTGCCCGGCAAGGGCGTCGTCGCTTATAACGCCGCCGTCGCCGACTTCTCCGAGGACTGGCGGGCGAAGGACGGCGAAGTCCCTCGTTACTTGCTGCTGTCGCTGTTCGACCATGCGGCCGTCGGCGCCCTCAAACTCAACGACGACCTCAAGGCTTGGAAGGACAAGCTTCTCCATGAGCCGACTCCGCCGGACGACCTGCCCGCGCACCTGCGTCCTTACCAGGCGAAGGGCGTCGCTTGGCTCGGTCGCCTTTGCGAGCTGGGCGCGCATCCGCTGCTGGCCGACGAGATGGGCCTTGGTAAGACGGTCCAAGTGCTCGCCTTGCTCGCGTCCCGTCCCGTCGGCGAGCGTTCCCTCATCGTCTGTCCGGCGAGCGTCATCCCGGTCTGGCTTGGTGAAATCAAACGATTCCACCCCGAACTCACCGCCGGGACGGCCGTGCTCACGGCCGAGGATGATTTCGTCAAGAACCCCGGCGCCCGTCTCTGGATCTCCAGCTATACGCAGCTGCGTCGTCATGCCGAACTGCTCCCGAAGACCCGTTTCGGCTACGCGGTGCTCGACGAAGCCCAGGCCATCAAGAATCCCGAGTCGAAGACCACGCAGACGTGCGTCGCGCTCCAGGCCGACCACCGGATCGCGATCACCGGCACGCCCCTCGAGAACCGCCCCACGGACCTGTGGACGATCTTCCGCTTCCTGATGCCCGGACTGCTCGGCAAGCGCGCGGGTTTCGAGCGCCTGATGCTCCGCGACGCCTCGATCGCGCTCGGCAAGGTTCGTCGCCAGGTCTCGCCCTTCATCCTCCGCCGCCTCAAGCGTCATGTCGCCGCGGACATCCCGCCGAAGATGGAAGTCGTCCTGCCGTGCCCGCTCACGCACGAACAGCGTTCGCTTTACCAGCACCTCACGCAGGGCAGCGGATTGTCGGGCGAACTCGCTTCGCTGCTGTCGAAGGACGCCACGTCCGTGCTCACGTTGCTGATGCGTCTGCGTCAGGTCTGCTGCGACCCGGGCCTGCTGCCCGAGAACTCGACCTGCCCGTCGGCCCATTCCGGCAAGATCACCTTGCTCGTGTCCAAGCTGGCCGAGATCTCCGCCAACGGTTCGAAGGCCGTGGTGTTCTCCCAGTTCGTCTCCCTCATCGAGCGCGTCAAGGCGACGCTCGCCCGCGATCTGCCGTCCCTGCCGATCTTCGAGCTCACCGGGGAGACCAAGGATCGCTCCGCCCCGGTGGAGAAGTTCAAGGAGACGAAGGGCCCCGCGCTCTTCCTCGCTTCGCTCAAGGCCGGCGGCACGGGCATCACGCTCAACACCGCGGAGTACGTCTTCCTGATGGACCCATGGTGGAATCCGGCCGTCGAGGCCCAGGCCGTCGACCGCGTGCACCGCATCGGCCAGAAGAATCCGGTCCTGATCTATCGCATGATCGCCCCGGGCACCGTCGAGGAACGCATCGAGGAGCTGAAGCAGGAGAAGCGCGAACTCTTCTCGACGGTCGTCGGCGACATCCCGGACATGACCGACTGGACGCGCCACTTCTCGTCGCTCGACGCGCTCATCCGTCTCAGCGATTCCCCGGCCGCCGCGGCTTCCGCGGAGACGGCGCCGGAACGCGACGCCGAAGGCTGATCACTTGGCGATCAGGTCGTATTCCTCGGCGCCCGTCACGGTCACCTCGGCGAACTGGCCGATCGCGAGCTTCTTCGGGACCTTGACGATGCCGTCGATCTCCATGGCGTCGCCGGTGCTGCGGGCGACGCCCGGGCTTTCGACGAGGACGCGGAGCTTGCGGCCGACGAAGGCTTCGCCGCGCTGCTTGGAAAGGCGCTGGAGCAGGAGCATGGCGCGGGCGTGGCGGTCGGCCTTCACCTC
>CALPIW020000096.1 GCA_943323725.2 Polynucleobacter meluiroseus
TCCTTGAACCCTTGCTTCGCGGCATCCGCATGGAAGTAGCGGGGCTCCAGGTCGAAGACCCCGTCGGCGGTCTTCAGCTTCACGCGATGGATGTCGGCCGAGAAAGCCTGCGCGCGGAGATCGAAATCCCGATACCAGGTCTGCGACTGGCGACGGCCGCTCTGGTCTTCGCAGGCGAAGTAGCAACGCAGGGTATGTTCGTCGAGGCGGATGACGCGGGGGACGAAGCAGGCGCCGGAGGGAAGCCTCGCGTTGGCGAAAACTTCCGCGGACTTGGCCATCGGAATGACTCGCTCCACCTGCATCGACTTCAGGTTGACGACCGACAGGACACAATACTGCGCCTTGCCGGCGCCATGGCCTGGTTTGATGTCGTTGTCGTGTTCGACCACGTAAGCGCGTTCGCCCACCAGAACGAGGTCGGCATCGTGCGCGCCTTTGACCTGTGCGGCGCTGACCTTGATCATCCCCGCCATCACCTTATCGCCGGCCTGCTTGGCGTCCCAGCCGTCTTTCAGGATGGGGTCAGCGAAGGCGACGGTGGCTGCCAGCGTCAACAGGGTTATCAAAAGGGATGAGTGCTTTCGGCTCATCCTTCGAGACAGGCAGAAACCTCCGAGAAGTGAAGGCGAAAGGTATCCGCTCCGCTCACTCCACGAAGATCAGGGCGTTGCTGTTGAGCAGGGCGCGGCAGAAGGCGGGCTTACCGTGCTGGGCGAGCAGCTTCTCGGCGGCGGCGCGTTCGGTGGCCGTGGGCGGGCGCTGCAGGGCGAAAGAATAAGCCTGAGCGATTGGGTCGGGGCCGTCGAGACGGGCGGCGAACGCCTTGGCCATGTCGAGGGTGAAGCCGTTGTTGAGCAGGGTCAGGGCCTGCAACGGCGAAGTGGTGTTGGCCCGCTTGGGCGAGGCGAACGCGATGTCGGGCAGGTCGAAGTCGTTCAGGACGTCCACCACGCTGGCGCGGGCGTTCTGGTGGTACACTGAGCGGCGATAGGTTTCCGGGCCTTGCGTATCCAGCGGGATGTAGGTCGAGACGTTGTTGACGAGATAGCGGTAGAGGCGGAAGCCCGGTCCGCCCATGGGCTCAAGCTTCAGCTGGCCGGCGGTCGCGAGCATCGTGTCGCGGATCTCCTCGGCGCGCAGGCGACGCGGCGGGAAGCGCCAGAGCAGGCGGGCGTCCTTGTCGACGCGGGCGGCGGATTCGTTAAAGTCGGCCGACTGCAGGTAGGCCTGCGAGAGGACGATCTCGCGGTGCAGGGCTTTCAGTTTCCAGCCGTTGGCGATAAGTCGCTGCGCGAGGAAGTCGAGGAGCTCCGGGTGCGAAGGCTTGCTGCCCATGAAGCCGAAGTCGCTCGGGGTGTCGACGAGGCCGGTGCCGAAGTGGTAATGCCACAGGCGATTCGCGAGCACGCGGGCGGTGATGGGGTTGTCTTGGGTGATCCACTCGGCCAAGGCCACGCGGCGTTCGCCTTCGCCCGCGTCGGCCTTCAGGGCGTAAGGCTTGGTGACGAGGTCCAGCACGGCGAGACTGGATGGGACGACCTGGGCAGCCGGCTTGGTGGGGTCGCCGCCTTTCTCGACGAAGGTCGGTTCGGGTTTGGGCTGATGGGTGCCGATCCAGGCGGCGGGGAGCTTGGGCACCGCGGCGATGCGCTTGTCGACGTCGGCGAGCTGGCGGCCGAGGGCGCCGAGCTGCTTGGCTTCGGCGGGCGTGGTCACTTCCTTGCGGACGCGTTCGAAGGCGTGCGCCGGCGACCAGGCCTCGCGATCGGAAGAGTCGGCGACTTTCTTCCAGTCCTTGCCGTCGAGAGAGACATACATCTCATATTCGGTAGGGGTGGCGCCTTGGGAGTTGTCGCGGAGGATTCGTCCCTTGGCGGAGCGGTAGCCGAGACGGCTGATCTTCTCGACGCGGGGCAGGGTGATGACGAGTTCGGCCGGGGTGCCGATATACCACTGCGCGCCTTCGTCGCCGTCGATGGTGAGGGCGGCGCTGTAGGCCATGGGAAAGTCTTCGGCGGTGATGCCCTTGACGCCTTCGGCCTTGGAGCCGTTGGAGGCGAGGGCGACATTGCGGGGCGTCGGCTCAGCGGTCCAGATCTCGAACTCGGAGATACGTCCGCCGACACCGCTCTTCGGGTTGGCGGAGGTCGCGGACATCGTGAGCTTTACGAAACGGGCCTCGGTCGGCGGGATGGTTTCCTCGGTCAGCAGGGTGTCCGCCTTCGGGCGAGGATACTTGCGAGTCGCCAGCAGGGCTTTGGCCTTGGCTTCGATGGCCTTGGTCAGGGCATCCTGCTCGCCGACAACCTTGGCGCGCTCTTTGTTCAATGGGCCCATCGCGGCATTGTAGGCTTGGGTCTGTTCCTTGGTCGCGAGCGGACGGCGGCCGTGGACGACGCCTTCGAAGGCCGAACGGATGCGGTAATAGTCTTCGGTCGGGATGGGGTCGAACTTATGGTGGTGGCAGCGGGCGCAGTTGATGGTGAGGCCGAGAAACGCGCTTCCGGTCGCGGTGACCATGTCGTCGAGCGTGGCCGAGCGAATCACCTTCTGGGCGGTGGCATCCTGATTTTTCACGTCGTCATACGGACCAGCCACGAGGAAAGCGCTGCCGACCTCGACCGCGGGGTCGAACTTGCCGAGCACGTCCCCGGCGAGGTGCTCGCGCATGAACTGGTCGAAGGGCTTATCCTCGTTCAGCGAGCGGATGACGTAGTCGCGGAACGGATAGAGGTCATCGATGACGAAGTTACGTTCGAACCCGTTGCTTTCGCCGAAGCGGACGACGTCGAGCCAGTGGCGGCCCCAGTGTTCGCCATAGCGAGGCGAGGCCAACATGCGGTCCACGAGGGCTTCGGTCGCCTTACGGGCGTCGGCCTGATGAGCGGTGACGAAGGCGTCGACCTCGGCTTGAGTGGGCGGCAGGCCGGTGAGGTCATAGCTGAGACGACGGATCAACGCCTGCGGTTTGGCCGGGGCGCTCCGGGTGAGTTTCTGTTCGGCCAGCTTGGCGTCGATAAAACCGTCGATGTCGGCGTGCTTGAATTCCTTGGCGAGCGGCTGGAGGGACCACCAGGATTTATCGGCGCGTTTGACCTCGACGGTCGCCTGGTCGCGCGGGTCGACGGCCCCGGCCTTGATCCAGGTGGCGAAGTCGGCGATGAGCGCGTCGGGCAGCTTCGGTTTCTTCGGCGGCATCTCCATGTCCGTCTCGAGGTGGCGGACGTAACGAAGGAACAGGCCTTCGTCGGGTTTGCCCGGGACGATGATCGGGGTGCCCGAATCGCCGCCTTTCTGCCAGCCGGCCTTGGCGTCGAGGGCGAGGCCGCCTGTCAGTTTCTTGGCCTTGGCGCTATGGCATTCGTAGCAGTGCTCGGCGAGGGCCGGGCGGATCTTCTGTTCGAAGAACGCGACGCTACTAGGGTCGTCGGCGGCGACGACGCGTCCGACGGTGAGTAGGGCGAGGGTGAGGCTCAGGCGGCTCATGCGAGGACCGGCTTGATGACGTGGCCGTGGACGTCGGTGAAGCGGCGATTCACGCCGTTATGGTAATAGGTCAGCTTCTCGTGGTCGAGGCCGAGGAGGTGCAGGACGGTCGCGTAGAAGTCGTAGCAGGTGGCGACGTCGGTGACGCTGCGGCGGCCGAAGTCATCGGTCGCGCCGTAGGACACGCCGCCCTTTACGCCAGCGCCCATCATCCAAGCCGTATAGGCGTCCGGGTTATGGTCGCGGCCGGTCGTACCGATCTGGTGGGTCGGCATGCGGCCGAATTCGGTGCACCAGATGATCAACACGTCGTCGAGCATGCCCCGCTGCTTCAGGTCGGCGAGCAGGGCGGCGGTGGGCTGGTCGAAGACCGGGCAGTGGCGGTCATAGTCGGCCTTGAGCGTGCGGTGCGCATCCCAGTTGAGCAGCCCGTCGACCCCGCTAGCGCGGGAGGCGCAGTAGAGGCTGACGTAGCGGACACCTTGTTCGAGGAAGCGACGGGTCAGCAGGCAGTTCTTGGCGTAGGCCGCCTTGAGCGGGTTGGCGTCCTTGGTGCCATAGAGCGCATGGACGTGTTCCGGTTCGCGGGAGAGGTCGCTGACCTCCGGCGCCGCCAGCTGCATCTTTGCGGCGAGTTCGTAGGCCGCTATGCGGGCGCGAAGCTCGTCGTTGCCCGCGTGGGCTTCGGCGTGTTCGAGGTTCGTGGCACGGAGGAATTCGCGGGTGGCCTCGTCTTCGGCCGAGGAAATGCCGGCCGGGCGATCGAGATTACGCAGGGCCTGCTGGGCGGCCATGCTGACGCCTTGGTGGCGAGCGGGGAGGAAACCATTGCCCCAGTTCGCCTTGCCGTTCGGAGGTTCTCCGCGGACATCCTGGACGGACACGTAGGTCGGCAGGTTCTGGTTGAGCGAACCGAGGGCGTGGCTGATCCAGGCGCCGCCACTCGGGTAGCCTTCGCGGGTGAAGCAGGTGTTCATCGCGACGCAGCCCGGACCATGGGTGTTGCTGCGCGACGTCATCGAATGGATGAACGCGATGTCATCCACATGTTGCGCCATGTGCGGCAAGTTGGAGCTGATCATCTTGCCGCTCTTGCCGGCCGGCTTGAAGGCCCAAGGCGACTTCATCAGGTTGCCGTTCTTGCCTTGGAAGGTCACCTCGACCGGACCGGGCAGGGGGGTGCCGTCATATTTCTCCAAGAGCGGCTTATGGTCCCAGAGGTCGATGTGCGAAGCCGCGCCCGGGCAGAAGATCTGCAGGACCTGCTTGGCCTTCGGGGCGAAGTGCGTGCCGGGTGGCAAGGCGGCGCTGAGGTCGCTCATGAGCAGTCGCGACAGGGCCAGCCCCGTCATGCCAGTGGTCATCTGGCCGAGGAAGCGGCGGCGGGTCAGCTCGAGGGGGTCGCTCATGGGGTAGGATTATTCTACCCCTCTTTCGACAGACTACTACGCCCGATGTTTCACCAGGCGGCACTATCGTCTCACCCAGGCCGGCTACTTCGCCAGTACTTCGACCTGGTTGATCTTTCCTTTGAGGTAGGGGCGGAGTCCGGCCTGGGTCAGGCGTTTGCCCGCCTCGGCATCGCCTCTCAGGTGGGTCTCGAAGAAGAGCAGGGTGGCGGCTCGGGTGACCGGCTGGACGTCCTCGCGGGTCGGCGATGGGGTGGCCTTGCGGTCAGCCCCCGTGGAGTCCGTGAAGTCCAGATGTTTGGCTCCGTCCAACCAGACGAACCGATGGCCCGATGGCGGCCAGAGGGCGAAGCCTTCCTTCCGGTTCTCGGCCGAAAGGCCGTTCTGCTGCTTGTCGAGCGTGCCGGAGACGCCCAGCAGCGGCACCTGCAGGCTGCCGAAGCTTTCGCGGATGAAGAAAGGTTCGCCGACGCCCTGCGGAGAGAGCGCCACGCCGCAGTCGACGCGCGGATCGCGCTGAGAGGCTCCGAGTCCTTTGCCGGGCGGGATCGTCGGGACGATCCAGTCGAGCGCCGGGCGCATCCCGCAGACGACCATGGTGGTGAACGCGCCGTAGGAGTGTCCCATGATGCCGACATACTCGAGGTCGAATCGTCCCTTCAGTCTGGGATGGGATTGGTTCCAGCTTTCGGCTTGGTTCAGGACGAAGGTGATATCCTGTGGTCGGTCCATGATCTCCGCGGAGTCATGGATCATCGACTCCAGGTTCTTCATCAGCTGAAGTCCTTCGGTCATCTTTTCGCGATTACTGCCGACGTGCTCCACGCAGAGGACGACGTAGCCATGCGTGGCGAGATGTCGGGCTTGCGCGAAATGGGTGTCGAGGTCGCCGCCCGCTCCGTGCGACAGGATGACGACGGGGCACTTGGAATCGCCGACGGGAAGATGGACTTTGACGGGCACCTTGCGGCCGGCGCCGCTTTTTTCGGCGCGCCGCTCGCCGAAGATCCTGCGGATGCCTTTCTGGGCCTCCGAGGCTTGTCGGCGGCTGGCGTCGACGAGCTCGGGGAAATCGAGCTCAGCGGTCTTATGCGGTCCGGACGCGGAGGGGTCGACGGCGGCGAAGGCTAACCCGGCGATGACCGTGAGGATGAACGAAAGAAGGGGTGCTTTCTGTCGCATGGACATAGTCTGTCACGACCCTCCTGCCCATCAAGCCTGACGTAAGTCGATAATCGGGCGTAGGCATGTCCTAATCGGCAAGGCCGGCCCCTTTCGGCCCCTTGCTCAGCGCGACCGGAAGACGTCGCTGGTCAGGCA
>CALPIW020000097.1 GCA_943323725.2 Polynucleobacter meluiroseus
GCCTCGCCTATGTCGCCCTGCAGCGTGTCTATAAGACCCGCCCGGTCGGCGAAGCCCCGCGCGTGGTGAAGGCCGAGCGTCAAGGCGACGCCTTCGTGCTCACTTACGATCGCCCGGTCGTCCTCAAAAATGACGGCAAGGGCTTCGGCCTCCTCGGCGCGGATGACAAGTGGGTCTTCGCGCAGGCCAAGGCCGACGGCGCCACCGTGACCGTCACGGGGGTGAAGGCTCCGAAGGAAGTCCGTTACGCTTGGGCCAACTTCCCCGAAGTCAGCGTCTTCTCCGCCGGCGCCGACGCCCTCCCGGCCGGTCCGTATCGTTCCAGCAAGTGAGTCGGACGATGAGCCTTCTCCGTGGTCTGCTCCTGCTCGTCCTTGCAGCCGTCGGGCTGACGGCCCAGGAGGCGTCACCCAAAGGCCTCAAGGTGCTCTCGGCGGGCCATAGCTTCCACGTCTGGATGCCTCCGCTCGTCGCGGAGATGGCCAAGGCGGCGGGCATCCAGGGGCACGAACAGTTGGCGGTCTCCTCCATCGGCGGCTCGAAGGTGATCCAACACTGGGAGCTGCCGCCGGAGAAGAACAAGGCCAAGCCGGTGCTGGTCGCCGGTCAGGCCGAGCTCTTCACCATGGCGCCGACGTTCCTGCCGGATCCCGGCATCGAGAATTTCGTCAAGCTGGGGCTGGAGCATCGGGCCGACGTGCGCTTCACCTTACAGCAGAACTGGGTGCCTTACGAAGATCCCGCCATCTGGCTGAGCCGGACCAAGCCGAAGTCGGTCGACCGCGACGGTAAGACCGTCGAACAATTACGTGCGATCCATGCGCCGTATTTCCAGATGATCGAGGGACACGTGAAGGAGCTCAACGGTCGGATCCCCGGCGCACGCATCGCCGTCGTGCCTTGCGGCGAGGCGGTGCTGGCCTTGCGCGCCAAGGTCATCGCCGGCGAAGCTCCTGGCGTGAGCCGCCAGAGCGAGCTCTTCACCGATGTGCTCGGTCATCCCGGACCGCAGATCCGGGCGCTGTCGGCCTATTGTCACTTCGCGGTCATGTATCGGCGTGATCCGGCGGGTCTGCCGGTCGTCAGCCCCCTGGCTAAGCTTCCGGAGGCCGAGAGGCTCAACCGACTGCTGCAGTCCATCGCCTGGAAGGCGGTGTCGGAGCACCCGCTGAGCGGCGTGACTCGCTGAGAGCCTGTCGGAAAGTCGGCAAAAACACCGCGCGAGCGCCGTCGGCTTGCCATGACGGATTCGCGCGGGAACATCCGTCGCCAAGATGCCGCGCGCCGTCTGTGTCACCCACGTCCCGCACGAAGGGCCGGGCATGCTGGGCGAGGTCCTCGCCGCAGCCGGGTATACCCTCGAATCCCGAGAGGTCTTCCGGGGCGAGCCGTTGCCCGCGGATCTCGGTCCCGAAGACATCCTCGTCGTCATGGGCGGCCCGATGGGCGTGGCGGACCTGGGTGATCCCGCGATGCCTTGGTTGGCCGCGGAGGTCGCGCTCTTGCGCGAACGCCTCGCCAGAGGTTGGCCGAATCTCGGTGTCTGCCTAGGCATGCAGTTATTGGCCCATGCCGCCGGCGCCAAGGTGGCGCCGATGCAGGATGTCACCGGCGCCCGACTCCGTGAAGTCGGCTGGGGTCGATTGGATTTCCACGGCACGGATGCGATCACGCGCGGCCTGCCGGCGAGCATCGAGGTCCTGCATTGGCATGGCGACGCCTGCGAGCTCCCCGCCGGCGCGACTTTGCTCGCCTCGACGAAGGTCTGTCCGGTACAGATGTTCCGCGTGGGGTGTTCGGTCGGCATGCAGTTCCACCCGGAGGTCGACGGACCGATGGCCGCGCTCTGGGCCGAAGAGGATGCCGATTTCGTCCGGGGAGCCAATGGCCCCGGAGGCGTCGCCGCCCTGCAGGCCGGCTCCGCCGCGTCCGCGGCGCGCAGCCTGACGCATCGCCGCCGGCTGCTTGGGCAGGTCGTCGAAGCAGTGACGGCTTGAAGGTGGGCAGAAGGGTGGTTGCATCGGGTTACGCCCCGTCATGAAACCCCTGCTCGCCCTGTTCAGTCTCATCCTCTGCGTCCATGCTGCCGAGCCGCCGAAGGGCGAGCCCACGAACGCCAAGGAGGCCGCCGCGCAGGCGGCCGCCAAGAAGGCGGCGCAGGACAAGGTCGTCGACGAGAAGTATCAGGCATGGGTGGCGAAGCTTTCACCGGAAGCCCAGGCGTGGGAGAAGGTCCTGCAGTCTCAGCTCGGCAATTTCTACCTCCCTCTGCACAAGCGCGATAAGGTCGCCGGCAAGTCCAACGCCTGGGACTTCGTGCTGGATGATCCGAAGCTGCCCCGGGTGCTGCTCATCGGTGACTCGGTCTCCCGCGGTTACACCCAGCCGACGCGGGTGGCTCTCGCCGGCAAGGCCAACGTCCATCGCGCACCGGCCAACTGTGGTCCGACCGCTTCCGGCCTCAAGAATCTCGACGTCTGGCTGGGCGCAGGGAAGTGGGACGTCATCCACTTCAATTTCGGCATCCATGACCGCGCCACGCCGGCGGCCGACTACGTCAAGCGGCTCGAGGAGATCGTCGCCCGCCTCGAGAAGACGGGGGCGAAGCTCATCTGGGCCAGCACCACGCCCATCCCGGATAATCCCGCCCAGAAGCAGACGGCTCAGTCGGTCGTCGACAAGAACGCCCTGGCTGCCGAGGTCATGAAGAAGCACGGCATCCCGACCGATGACCTGTTCGGCGCGATGACGCCTCGACTGAAGGAATTCCAGCCACCCCTCGACGTCCATTACACCGGTGCCGGTTACGATTTCTTGGGCGCCAAGGTAGGCGAATCAGTCCTCGCCGTCCTTGCCCGCTAAGCCATGAGCAACCCGTCCCTGCGAATCGCGCGCGCTGGCAAGGAGATCGGCGTCCACGCCCTGGACGAGGTCCGTCGTCGGTTGGCGGCCGGCGAACTCGTCGCGACGGATCATTACTGGATGCCCGGTATGGCGGCATGGCAGACTTTGGCGCAACTCCCCGGCCCAGTGCGTCGCCTGCCTTTCCCTCGTCCGGTCGAAAAGGAAGCAGGTTTCGTCGACGGCCTCCTGGGCCGCCAAGACTCCCATGCCGGCCTGATCCGGCTGTGGGACCTCCTCGCCAGCGCGCCGCAGGAATGCCTCGTGGACGAAGCCGCCCTCGCAGCCATCGACGCCGAAGTCGGCTACGTCGTGCGCAAACGTTGCCGCAAGGAACTGCAGGCCTGGTATCGTCAGTCCGTCGAAGCGTATCTCTCGGACCGTTATTTCGCGCCCGAGGAGAAGGATAATCTCCAGAACCTCGAGCGGACTTTCGGCCTGACCTCGGCGGAGACCTTGGAACTCCATGGCGACGCCTTCGCGAGCTACTTCAACATCGGCTTCCAGACCTGCATGCTGCGGGACATCCCGTTGGAAGAGAAGGGGAGGGAGATCGCGCTGCTGACGCGCCTCGTACCGCTGCCGGCGGCCCGGATCGCGGAGATCCAGAAGCCCGTGCTCTCGCGGTATTTCGATCAGCGCGCCGCGGCCATCGCCCAGCAGGACGACGGCGATGAGATCATGGAGCCTGGCGCGGTCGATGGCCTGTTGGCCGAGGCCCGCCAACTGGGCGTGGATCTGCCTTCGATGCTCCCTGTGCTTACCGATCGATTGCGCGCCGGGAAGCAGATCTGGTCGTTGTACCGCGCGCCGTTGCGCGAAGTGCCCTGCGACCTCGACCTCGGCTCGGAGGGCTGTTTCTGGACCCGCGAAGTGGACTTCGCCCAGAACAAGCGGGTCACCGTCCGCCGCAGCTACGGCGGCTTCGGCACGAGCATCAAGATCTGGGGGCCGATCCGCTATCGTTCCGGCTCCTATGACGTCGAGCGTCAGACCGAGGACCAGGTCGTCAAGGTGGATACCGGCACGCTCGTCTTCACCTCCAAGCGCGTGATCTTCACCGGTAGCCGGAAGAGCTTCAATTTCAAGCTCACCAAGGTGCTGGACGTGACTTCCTACGCCAACGCCCTCGTCATCGACAAGGACACCGGCGGTGATGCCATCTTCTTCTTTCCGACGGGCCAGGCCGAGGCCGCGGTGATCCTCCGTCGGCTCGTGAAGCAGGCCAAAGGCTGAGTCGGCTCAGTTGTGGAGCGGCGAGGCCTTCTGGCTGAGGGCCAGCTGGAACTGGCTCAGGCAGCGGCGTTCGGGCGAGCTGTCGATGACCGCGAAAGTCACGCGACGGAACGTGCCTTTGAACGGACCTTGCAGGGCTTGGCGGAAGAGGTCGGCGATCAGGGCCGGGTCGTTGGCGAAGTTACCGCAGCCCCAGGCGCCGAGCACCAGCGCGTCGTGGCCGTTGGCTTGGGCGGCTGCGAGGACCTTGACGATGCGGGCGCCCATCGCACCGACGATCTTCGGTTGATCCAGCGGAGCTACGTCGCGGGCATCGCAAGCGGCCGCGGAGAGGAAGGCGACCGTGAAGGGTTCCTCGAGCAGCTGATGGTCGTCGCCGCGGAAGACCGGCACGTCGGGCGAATAGATCATCGCGTCGGAGCGGAGCGCATTGGCCTGATGCTGATGGAAGGAGTACATCGGTCCGCCGGCCTGGCAGGCGAAGAGGGCGGTGGAGCGACAGTGGTATTCTTCCTGGGCGCGTTCGCCGGCGAGGAAGCCGCCGCCGGGCACGGTCGGGGAGGCGAAGTTGAGGACGACCGTGCGGAGGCCGGCGTCGTGATGGCGGCGGGCGACCGAGAGAGAAGTCGCCTCGGTCACTTCGATGACCGTGGCGTGGTCGCCGGTCCGGGGGAAGGTGTGGCGGTGGTCGGGCGGCAGGTGCGTCGTCCGGGCGACGGCCGAGGCGATATCGGCCGCGACGTCCACCTGCCGGCTCGTGGGCGAGGCGTAAAGGCCCAGCTCGATGATCTGCATGGCCTCACGCCCCATTTTATTAGCGAATTCTCGTGGAATCTTGGGGTCGAAAGGCATGGGCGGCGAGGGTCACAGGATGGGCCAGTCGAGGCCTGAAGCCAACCGCAACCTATGACAGGGGCGTCGTTTGACGACCGGGGCCGGCGCGGGCATAACCTACGTATGCCTAATCCTCCTCTGACCGTCTATTATAGCCCCACTTATGCCGTCGACGGCAAGATGGAGACCGTCAGCAAGTCCAAGCTCGTCGCCGCGCTGATCGAAGCCGGCGAGGCCGGGGAGGTCTGGCTCGAGGCGCCGAAACTGGCGACGCGCCAGGAACTCGAACTCATCCATGACGCGGAATACGTCCGGCATACGCTGGAAGACAAAGGCGCCTTCCTGGAGGTCGGCGCCTGGTCGCAGCCGCTGCTGGACAGTATCCTCGCCTCGACGGGCGGGATGCGCGACGCGGTGAAGGAAGCCTTGAAGAACGGGCGTTCCGGCAGCCTCTCCAGCGGCCTGCATCATGCCCGCCGTAATTCCGGCAACGGCTTCTGCCAGTTCAATGGGTTGGCCCTGGCCGCGCTTGAGGCGCTGAAGAAGGTCAAGACTGTCGGCATCCTCGACCTCGACGCGCACGCCGGCGGCGGGACGTTTGATATCCTGGGCGATCATCCGCAGGTGCATCTGGCCGACGTCACGGTCAACTCCTTCGATTCCTGGGAGCCGAGCGACCGCGAGCGTCACTTCTACGTCGAAGTCGAACAGCCCAAGCGCTACCTCGAGCACGTCGAGGAGGCTCTGCTCACCTTGGAGCGGGTGGATTTCCTGATCTACAACGCCGGCATGGACACCTACGAGAAGGCCGGCGGCATGAAGGGCATCACCAAGGAGATGATCCTGAAGCGCGAGAAACGCGTCGTCGAGTGGGCCCGAGCCCGCAAGATCCCGCACATCTTCGCCCTTGCCGGCGGCTACAAGTGGGACGGGCTGACCCTGCAGCAGGTCGCCGAACTCCACCTCGAGACCGTCAAGGCGTTCGCGGCCTGATCACTCCGGCTTCGGCACGTTCAGCTGCTGGAGCCGGAAGGCGCCGCTCTCCGTCGGGAGCACCACGTAGAGCGCGCAGTCGCGGCTCTGGGCGAGCGCGACCATCACGTGCCACTGGTCCTGGCGGACTCCGGCGACCACGAACATCGGCATCGCGCCGGGTTCGGTGCCCGAAGGCTCCTCGATCGCCACGCCCGTATGCATGACGTCGA
>CALPIW020000098.1 GCA_943323725.2 Polynucleobacter meluiroseus
CGACGCTGAAGCCGCTGGGCATCGATTTCGCCTCCCTGACTTACGGGGCCGGCGGCACTTCCCGCGACACGACGATCACCTACGGAGCGGAGCTCGTGAAGATGGGTATCCCGCTGATCGGTCACCTCACCTGCGTCGGCCATTCCCAGGCTGAGCTCTCCGCGATCATCGAGCAGTATGACCGCGCCGGCTTCTCCGGCATCCTCGCCCTCCGCGGCGATCCGCCTAAGGGCCAGAAGGATTTCGTCGCGCACCCCGAAGGCTTCGCTCACGCGGAAGGCCTCGTGCGCCTCATCGGCGCCGCCCGCCCGGGCCGTTTCGCCGTCGGCGTCGCCGGTTTCCCGGAGCGTCACCCGGACGCGACGGACGACCTCGCGGACATCCGTTTCCTCGCCGGCAAGGTCTCGGCCGGCGCGGACTTCGTCACCACCCAGCTCTTCCTGGATAACGACGACTACTTCCGCTTCGTCGATCGGGCCCATGCGGCCGGCGTGTCCGTACCGATCCTCCCGGGCATCATGCCCGTGCTCTCCTTGAAGCAGGCCCGCACCTTCTGCGGTTTCTGCAAGGCGCGGATTCCGGACGCTCTGGTGCGCGAACTCGAAGCCTGCGGTCCGGACGAAGAAGCCCAGCGCAAGGTGGGCGTCTCGTGGGCCGTCCGTCAGGCCCGCGGCCTGATCGCCCGCGGCGCGCCCGGCTATCACGTCTACATCCTGAACAAGGCCGAGTCGGCGGTGGAACTCTTCGCCGAGCTCCGCGCCTGAGGCCTCAATAGGTTTGCCGTCCGGGGGTGGTCGTCATGACATCCCGCATGCACGAGGCCTCTGACCATCCTGGCTGGAAGCGCGGTTTCTGGAGCCTGATGGCGACCCAGTTCCAGACCGCGTTCAGCGACAACGCGCTCAAGAACCTGGTCATCCTGCTCGTCCTCGGCAGCGCCATGCCCGTCGACCAGCGTAATACCTACGTCGCGCTCGCGGGCGGACTCTTCGCCGCCCCGTTCATCTTGTTCTCGATGCTCGGCGGTTGGCTGGCGGACCGGTTCAGCAAGGCCGCGGTCATGCGCGCGGTGAAGCAGGCCGAAGTGGGCATCATGCTGTTCGCGGCGGCGGCCTTGGCGTTCGAGTCGGTCTGGCTGCAGCTCACGGCCGTGTTCCTTATGGGCTGTCATAGCGCGATCTTCGCGCCGTCGAAGTATGGCATCCTGCCGGAACTGCTTCCGCATGACCGGCTCTCGTGGGGTAATGGCATCTTCGAACTGCTGACGTTCCTCGGCATCATCTTCGGCATCGCGGCTTCCGGCTTCCTGGCGGAGGCCTTCGCCGGCCGGCAGGAGATGTCCGGCCTCCTACTCGCCGCGCTCGCCGTACTCGGCTGGGCCTGCAGCCGGGGCATCACGCCCGTGCCGGCGGCGAACCCGACCTGTATCCCCCGCATCAATCCCGTGACCGACCTCTGGGCCCGACTGCGGCTCATGCGTCTGGATCGGGATCTCTGGCGGGCCAGCTGGGGTAACGCGGGTTTCTTCTTCGTCGCCGCGCTGGTGCAGATGAACCTCGTCATCCATGCGCAGGACGTCCTGGCGCTGAGCAAGGCCCAGAACGCTTACCTTACGCTCTCGCTCGCCCTCGGCATCGGCTTCGGTAGTCTCGCCGCTGGGTACGCTTCCCGGGGTCGTATCGAGTATCGTCTCGTCCCGGTCGGAGCGGCCGGACTGGCGTTGTGCGCGGTGCCGCTCGGCTTGGCCGGCGTCGGCCTGACCGGCTTCGTCGTCAGCCTCGTCGGCCTGGGCTTCTTCGCCGGCCTCTTCATCGTCCCGATCGCCGCCGTGTTGCAGCATCGTCCGGCACCGGAGGACAAGGGCGCCGTCCAGGGCGCCGCGAACGTCCTGAGCTTCGTCGGTATCCTCGGTGCCGCCGGCGTGCAGTGGCTGGCTTCGAGCTGGCTGGGGCTCACTTCCGGTGAACTCTTCTGGGCCTGCGGCGCGGCGGCTCTGGCGACGGGCGCCTATGCCGCGATCTCTCGTGGCCGGTTCATCGAGGCTGAGCCTCGCTGAGGCGTCCGCTCGTTCAGATCGTCGCCAGCACGCGCTGCTTGATCTCGGCGACGGGCATCGCGTTGAGCAGGACGGGCGAGAGGCGGTTCTCGTTGATCAGCGGAAGGGCCGTGAGGTGTTCGCTGAGGACGAGGTTACGGTTCGCGGCGACTTCGTCGACGCGGTCCACCGGCGTGAAGCGCGGGGTCGACTTGAGGACTTCCGGGTTCGTGCGGATGAGCTCGCCGATGGCCAGCACGACCTCGGCGAAACGGTCCAGCTCGGTCTTCGTGTACGACTCGGTCGGTTCGATCATCAGGCCGAAGACCTCCGGGAAGGCGACGGTCGGGGCGTGGAAGCCGAAGTCGAGGAAGAGCTTACCGACGCGGGCGATGATGCCTGCGCGCGGGATGCCGGCGGCTTCGATGCGCTTGAAGTCCTCTTCGGTGAGCGTGAGGATGAACTCGTGCATGCGCGGCACGCCGTCGGCCGCGGCCGGCAGCGACGGGAAGGACTTGCCGAGCTTCGAGAACAGGTAGCGGCTGGAGAGGACGGACATCGCGGCCATGCGGCGGACGCCTTCCTTGCCGAGACGCTGCAGGTAGGTGTAGACGCGCACCTTGTGGGCGAAGTTGCCCCAGTGGCGGTGGAAGGAGCCGATGCTGTGCTTCGGCTTCACGGCCACGAAGGTGTCGCCGTGCTTCTCGATCTGGAAGCCCGGGAGGAAGTCCACGAGACGCTCGGACACGGCCACGATGCCGTCGCCGGGGCCGCCGCCGCCGTGCGGTACGGTCCAGGTCTTGTGCAGGTTGTTGTGGACGGCGTCGACGCCGAGGGCGCCGAGGTTCACCCAGCCGGCGATGGCGTTCATGTTGGCGCCGTCCATGTAGACGAGGCCGCCGATGCGGTGGATCTCCGCCGCCATCTTCTGGAAGTCGGTCTCGAAGACGCCCGAGGTGTTCGGGTTGGTCACCATCATGCCCGCGATACGCGGACCGAACTCGGCGATCTTCGCGGCGAAGTCGGCCTGGTCGACGCGGCCGTCGGGGGCGGACTTCAGGAGCACGATGCCCGAGGGCGAGCCATCGGGGTTGCGCTTGGTGGCGTAGCCGGCCGTGGTGGCGGTGGCGAAGTTCGTGCCGTGGGCGGTCGTCGGGATCAGGATGATGTCGCGGTGCTGGCCGTGGTGGCGGTGGTAGGCCTGGAAGAGCTTGAGGCCGACGAGTTCGCCTTGGGCGCCGGCGACGGGCTGGGTGGTCAGGCCGGCGAGGCCGGTGATCTTGCGGAGCCATTCCTGGATCTGCCAGAGGAGCTCGAGGGAGCCCTGCGCGTCTTCGGCGGGCGCCTGCGGGTGCAGGCCGGTGAAGCCCGGCAGGCCGGCGGCCCAGTCGTTGATGTGCGGGTTGTACTTCATCGTGCACGAACCGAGCGGGAAGCAGCCGGTGTCGGGCGAGACGTTGAGTTCGCCGAGCTTCGAGTAGTAGGCCTTCAGTTCGGAGAGCGGGAAGGAAGGCAGGCCGACGGCGCCTTGGCGGAGCAGGGCGGCAGGGACTTCGGCGAGGGCCTTCGTGCCGGCGGACTTGCCGTAGAGGCCTTCGAAGAAGGCGACGAGCTTGTCAGTGTCGGCGGCGGTCTGGAGGTCGCTGAAGGAGATCTTGAGCAGCGAGCAATGGCAGGGCGTGCGTCCGGTGATGTCGACGCCCACATGCAGGCCGGCGGCGCGGCCCTTGGCGATGACGGCGGCGGCGGGCTCGGGGAGCATCAGGCTGAACTCGTTCCAGAAGGCCTGGTCGGCGTAGCAGACCTTGAGGCCCGGGATGTTGTGCAGCTTCGCGGCGGCACGGCGGGCCTGGTCGCGGCCGGCGACGCAGGAGGCGGCCATGCCGGCTTCGCCGCGGGCGAGGATGGCGGCGCCGGCGATGGTGGCGATGAAGGCCTGGTTGGAGCAGATGTTGGACGTAGCCTTGTCCTTGCGGATGTGCTGCTCGCGGGTGGACATCACCATCACGATGCAATCACGGCCGGCGTTGTCCTTGGCCTTGCCGACGAAACGTCCGGGGGTCTCGCGGACTTCGTTCTTCTTGTCGGCGTGGTGGCGGACGGCGAAGATGCCGAGGCCGGGGCCGCCGAAGTTGGCGCCGATGGCGAGGTGCTGCCCTTCGCCGACGAGGATATCGGCGCCTTTCTGGCCGTACTGCGCAGGAGCCTTGAGGCCACCGGTGGCGAGGAGCATCGGGTCGATGACGGCGATGGATTTCACGCCGGCGGTAGCGCACGCGTCGGTCAGGGCGTCGACGTCTTCGAGGAGTCCGAGGGCGTTGACCTGCGGGAAGATGACGGCGGCGAGCTGTTTGCCGAGGCGCGCGGCGGCGGCGGCGATGCCGGCGGGGGACAGGCGGCCGGTGGCGTCCTCGGGGGCGAGGAATTCCAGCTTCACCGACGTGTCGGCGACGTGCGTGCGGAGGACTTCGAGATCGGCCGGCATCAGGTTGCCGGCGACGAGCACGGTGTTGGCTTCGGCGTCGGCCATACGCACGGCGCAGACGGCGGCTTCGAAGAGGGCGCTGGCGCGCTCATAGAGCGAGGAGTTGACGGCTTCGAAGCCGGTCAGCTGGGCGAGCGTGGACTGGTAGATCCAGTGGGTGATCAGCGTGCCCTGCGAGCGCTCGGGCTGGTAAGGCGTGTAAGAAGTCGTCAGGTTACGGATCGAGCAGACGTGGCCGACGATCTCGTGCGTGCGATAGACCTGCAGGCCGTCGCCGAGGAAGGCGGTCTTGACCGAGTTCTTCTGCGAGAGGGACTCCATGCGGTCCGCGAGGGCCTGGTACTCGAGCTCATCTGGGAGGTCCTGCGGACCGGCGAACTGCACCGCGGGGTCGATGTGCGCGTACATGTCCGGGAAGTCCTTCGAACCGACGGCGGCGAACATCGCCTGGATGTCGGCTTCGGTCGCCGGGATGTAATGGCGGGCGAGTTCGCGGGAGATCTTGGACGGATCGTAGGGCAGTTGGGCCATGGAAGTGACGATGGTTTTTGAAGGAGGAAACGGGTGTCGCAACCGCCCACCAAGAGAGGGTGGGGGTATTAGAGAATCAGGGTTTCGACATAAGGTTTGGCAACCCCTGCCGAGGCTTGTGAATAAGTCGTCCGCCCGAGGTGCGTTGCCATCCGCGGACGGGCACCCATGGTCGGCCTATGACCAAGCAGGAACGAGCTAACTACGTGGGCAAGGAGCTCGCGAAGCTCTATCCCGAGACGCCCGTGCCGCTCGACCACACCGACGCCTTCACGCTGCTGGTCGCGGTGGTGCTTTCGGCCCAGTGCACCGACAAGAAGGTCAACGAAATCACCCCCGCGCTCTTCGCCGAAGCGGGTACTCCCGCCAAGATGGCGGCGATGACCGAGGCGCGGGTGCTGACGCTGATCCGGCAGCTCGGACTGGCTCCGCAGAAGTCCAAGGCGCTCGTCGGCCTAGGCAAGATGCTCATGGCTAAGCATGGCGGGCAGGTGCCGCGGACTTTCGAGGAGCTGGAGGAACTCCCCGGCGTCGGTCACAAGACCGCCTCGGTCGTGATGGCGCAGGCCTTCGGCGTCCCGGCCTTTCCGGTCGACACGCATATTCACCGTCTGGCGAAGCGCTGGAAGCTCAGCCCCGGCAAGTCCGTCGAGCAGGTCGAAAAGGACCTCAAGCGGCTCTTTCCCGAGGACAGCTGGAATCAACTGCACCTCCGCATCATCTTCTACGGCCGCGAGCACTGCACGGCGCGGGGGTGTGAGGGGAAGACGTGCGGGATATGCTCCGCGCTACGCGCGGGGTAGAGGGCTGAATCGAGGGCGGATGACTGAGTCGATGACAGATGGCAGATGACGGATGACAGAGGTCTGAATCGATGACGGATGGCAGAGGGTTGTACGATGATGCGACGAATGACTCAAGGCCGAGAGAGTCATTCGCCTGCCCTATCTGTCTTTATCGATTCAGTCCTCTGTCATCTGCCATCGACTCAGTCCTCTACTCTCAAGCCCTGATCAACGCTTCATGCTTCGCGCGGAACTCGTCGCTCCAGGCGGCGGGCTGATGGGTCGTGCCGTCCATGCGGCAGATGGTGCGCGAGGCCTTGGCGTAA
>CALPIW020000099.1 GCA_943323725.2 Polynucleobacter meluiroseus
CGAAGAAGGTGCGACCTACCGACCGGAGTTCGAATGGCTCGGCGAGAAGCTGCGCTCGCTCGGCCATGACGTGCACGTCGTCGAACCCTCCCAGGTGATGCAGATGGGCGACGGCTCCTACGTCCCCGTCGACGGCGCGCCGCGACGCGTCGACATCCTCTACCGTTTCTTCGAACTCTTCGACCTCGCGAACGTGAAGGGCGCCGACGGCATCTTCAACGCGGTCGAAGCCGGCACGCTGACGCTGACGCCGCCGATGAAGGCGTTCCAGGAAGAGAAACTCGGCCTCGCCCTGCTCCATCATCCGCAGCTCGCCGAGTTCTGGAAGGAGAACCTGCCCGAAGACCACCACGAGGCCTTGTTCCGCATCGTCCCGCAGACCTGGATCATGGAGAAGACGGAGCTCCCGCCGACGGCCGTGCTCCACGCGCCGGGCGTCAACGGCCGGCCGATCCGCGAATGGGCCGAACTCGCCGAGGCTTCGCAGCGCGAGCGCAACCTGATCATCAAGGCGAGCGGCTTCCACGAGACCACCTGGGGCGCCCGCAGCGTGACCCTGGGCAGCGACGTCTCCCGCGACGAATGGCTGGAGGCCATCGAGGACGCCCTGAACCCCGAGAACGAGACCTTCCACGTGATGCAGGCCTACCATAAGCCTTCGCGCCTGACCCACCCGGTCTATGCCGACGACGGCACCGTGGCGCCGGCCGAAGGGCGCGTCCGCCTCTGTCCCTACTTCTTCGTCGATGGCGATTCGGTCGAACTTTCGGGCATCCTGGCGACCTTCTGTCCGGCGGATAAGAAGATCATCCACGGGATGAGCGACGCGGCCCTGCTGCCCTGTCACGTGGTCGGCTGAGGGTCGTGCGTCGCCTTGCTTCCGGCCGGCTTTACGGCCAAGGTAGGCCCATGAGACTCCTCGCCCTCGGTCTGCTCTCGCTCCTCAGCCTGTTCGGCGACCTCGCGGCCGCCGTCCGGACGAAGGTCGACCTGGTCAACCTGACCCCCGACATCCGCCCGGGCGAGAAGGCCCTGATCGCGATGCGCTTCCGCTGCGACCCGCACTTCCACATCTACTGGAAGAACCCCGGCGACGCCGGCCAGTCCCCCACGGTCGAATGGCAGGAGAAGTCCGGCGCCACCGTCGGCGACTTCGTCTGGCCCGGCCCCAAGATGCTCGACCAATCCGGCGTCTATAACTTCGTCTACGAGGACGAGACCCTGCTGCTCATGGAGGTCGCCGTCCCGGCCGGCGCCAAAGGCGCGCTGACCTTCAAAGGCAAAGCCGAATGGCTCGAGTGCGATGACTCCGGCTGCTGGCCGCATGACAAGCAGGTCGAACTCACCATCCAGGTGGGCGCCGGCAACGTCGCCTATAAATACGACCCGAAACTCTACCCGACGCTCCGCCCTCGCCTCACGACGACCGCGACAAGCGACGGCAAGTCGCTCACGGTCGCCGTCCCGGCCGGCGAGAAACTCCCGCAGACCTGGTTCCCGGAGCGCGGCTTCGTCGCCCCGACCGCGACGGCCAAGCAGAAGCAGGCCGGCGGCAGCGTCGTCTTCGAACTGGCGGACGCCACGGAGAAACTGGATTCGGGCGAGCTGATCTTCACCACGCGGGCGGCCGACGGCGGCTTCGTGGACATCAAGGCGGTCCTGGGCGGAGCCCCAGCCAAAGCCGCGCCCGGTCCGGCGGCCACGCCGACGAAGACCACCGGCGAATGGCAGCCTTGGTCGCCGGAAGCCCAGGCGAAGGCCTTGGCCGAAGGCAAGACGGTCTACGTCGATTTCACCGCGCGCTGGTGCGCCACCTGCCAGGTCAACAAGCGCGTCTACACGCAGGGCGACGTCGCTCAGGCGCTTTCGTCCGCCGGCGTGGTGATGCTCAAGGCCGACTGGACCAAGAAGGACGAGGTCATCGCGCAGGAACTCGGCAAGTACGGCCGCACCGGCATCCCTCTCAACGTCTTCCTCAAGGCCGGTCAACCGCCGGCGATCCTTTCCGAGGCGCTCACGGGCACCGAAGTGCTCACGGCGCTGAAATCCGTCAGCGAAGGCAAAGCCTATCAGGCCGAGACCACCACGCATTCGTTCTTCATCTGGATGCTGCTGGCTTTCGGCGGCGGCATCCTGCTGAACCTGATGCCCTGCGTCTTCCCGATGATCGGCCTCAAGGTGCTCGGGTTCGCCAAGGAAGCCGGCGCCTCGCGCCGTACCGTGGTCCTCAACGGCCTGCTCTATTCCGCCGGCGTCATCGCGAGCTTCCTCGTGCTCGCCCTGCTCATCATCGGACTCAAGTCCGGCGGCTCCTCCGTCGGCTGGGGCTTCCAGATGCAGTCGCCCGGCTTCGTGCTCGGCACGTGCGTGCTCATGATCGTCCTCGGCCTCAGCCTCGCCGGCGTGTTCGAGATCGGCACCAGCCTCGGCGGCGTCTCCGCCGGCGACGGCGAAGGGCGCACGGCGACCTTCCTCTCCGGCGTGCTCGCCACGGTGGTCGCCACGCCCTGCACCGCCCCTGGACTCGGCGCGGCCCTCGGCTTCGCCTTGGACAAGGATCGTTCGACCGCCGAGACGTTGCTCTTCTTCACGGTCATCGGACTCGGCATGGCCCTTCCTTATCTCCTGCTCTCGGTCTTTCCGCGGCTCGCGGCGATGCTGCCTCGTCCGGGTGAATGGATGGAGTCCTTGAAGCAAGGCATGTCGTTCCCGCTCTTCGGCTACGCGCTCTACCTGCTCTGGGTGCTCAACGCGCTCGTCGAGGACGCAGCCTGGGTGCGCGACGCTTCGCTGGGCCTGGCGCTGATCGCGACGGCCTGCTGGGTGCTCGGACGCTGGGGAGCCTTGCATCGCACCGATCGCGAACGCCTGACGGCCAAGCTGACCTCGGGCGCGCTGTTCATCGGCACGCTCGCCTACCTCTACGCGACGCTGCCCTGAACGTCCGCCGATAGTCGCCAACAAAAAGGCCCGCCATTTGGCGGGCCTTCTTGTCAGCGTGTCAGTCGGCTCAGAGAGGGCTGAGATCGCTGACCGGAGCCGGCGCGGAACCGGCGGCGGCAGGAGCCGGCGCGGCGACGGGGCGGCTGACGGCGGCGCCACGGTAGTTCACGTCGACGACGATGGCCTTACGATCTTTGGCGCCGGACTGACGACCGGCGGCGGACTTGTCCGCCTGCTGGGAACCGAGGGCCATGATCTCGCTGTTCGCCTGGTTGGCGCCGAGGCCGACGAGGTAATCACGGACAGACTGGGCGCGACGGTCGGAGAGACCGAGGTTGTACTCTTCAGTACCGAAAGTGTCGGTGTAGCCGGCGATGATCACCTTGGTACCCTTCACGCGGGCGGCGGCGGCGTCGAGCTTACCGCGCTCGGCAGCCGAGACGTTGTAACGGTCGAAATCGAAGTAGACGGTGGCGAGGATGGCCTCGGGCGGGACGGTGCCGTTACGGATGGCGTCGGCCATGACGTCGTAGCCGATCGGGCGGGTGTCGAGGGTTTCGCCGTTGAAACCGGTGCCACCCTTGCCGGAAGACACGGGCTGGAAACCAGCGGGGATGCGAGAGGTGCAACCCACGACGAGGGCGGAAAGAGCGAGAAGGAAGGTGAGACGCTTCATGGTGTGAGGGAGATAAAAGAATAGCGGGCGGGACTGGGCAAGCCTTGTCTCCTCAGTACCTAGGCACCTTGGGGTCGACCTTCAGGGACCAGGCATCGATGCCACCCTGCAGGTTGCTGACGCGGGCGAAGCCCTTGGACCGCAGGAACTGCGTGACCCGCATGCTCCGGCCGCCATGATGACACTGGACCAAGACCCAGGCGTCGGCGGGAATCTCAGCCAAGCGGGTCGGCACGGTGTTCATCGGAATCAGGCGGGAACCCTCGATGCGGCAGACCGCATATTCATCGGTCTCGCGGACGTCCACAAGGACGGGCGGGTTCGGGCCGGCCAGGAGGCGGCTGGCTTCTTCGACGGAGATTTCGAGCGGGGTTTCGGACATGGCAGGAGAAAGGGTCGGACAGACGACAGGCGTATACGCGCTTTTTTCGAGGCTGCGGATCGTGGCGGACGCCCCGCAGCAGGGGCAGGCCGGATCGGGGAGGAGGCCCAGCCGACGGGAGGTGCCGGCTTCGACATCGACCACGAATAGCCGGGATTGGTTCCGCTGGCCGAGGAGCAACGCGATGGCTTCGGAGGCCATCCAGGAGCCGATCACGCCGCAGGTGGCGCCGAAGACCCCCGCGTCCGCGCAAGTCGGCACCGAGGCGGCATCCGGAATGACCGGGTAGAGACAACGGTAGCAACCGGCCCCGGGCAGGAAGACCCCGACCTGGCCGGTGGCGCGGAGGACGCTCCCATGGACCAACGGACGACGGCCAAGGACGCAGGCGTCGGCGGCGAGGAAGCGCGTCGCGAAATTGTCGGTACCGTCGATGATGAGGTCGTAGCGCGCGACGAGCTCGGCGGCGTTCTCGACCGTGAAGCCTTCGGGGTGCAAAGCCACCTTGAGGCCGGGGTTGATCTCGCCGAGGGCTTCAGCCGCGGAGACCGTCTTGGGCAGACCGAGGGTGTCGAAGCCGTGGACGATCTGGCGATGCAGGTTGGAGATCTCGACCTTGTCCGGGTCGGCGATGCCGATGAGCCCGACGCCCGCGGCGGCCAGGTAAAGCCCGACCGGAGAACCGAGTCCGCCGGCGCCTAGGATGAGGACCTTGGCCTCGCGAAGGCGGAGCTGACCGGCTTCCCCGACCCCGGGCAGACGAATCTGCCGGGAGTACAAAGCCCTCTCATGATCGCTCAGGCGCTGGTCCGCGGACATGCCGACAGTCGAACCCCCGCGACGAACGGTGTCAAACCGCCCCTTCCACGTGTCGGATTGAATATTCGTCCAAGGTGCCCCAACTTGACCCCGTGGCTCAGGTCTTCCTCGGCATCGATTATGGCTCCCGACGGGTCGGGCTGAGCCATGCCGACGAACTCGGCTTCGCCTTCCCCCTGCCCGCCGCGGTCGCCGAAGAAGCCGAGGCCCGCTTCGCCCAGATCGGCAAGGAGATCGCCCGGCTCAAGGTCACGCTCCTCGTGCTGGGCTACCCTCTTTCCGTCGAAGGCGAGCGCACCAAGCGCTGCGACGAGGTCGACGCCTTCGCCGAAGAACTCACCCGTCGGTTCGCCCTGCCGATCGAGAAGGTCGACGAAGCCCTGACGAGCCAGGCGGCCGACGAGATGGGCGGACGTAAGGCCCGCTCGGCCAACGAACGCAAGCAGCAGGCCCGCACCGGCGAACGCGACTCCCGCGCCGCCGCGGTGCTGCTCCAGGATTTCCTCAACAGCCGGGGCATCGGCGCCTGACATGCCTCCCGCCAAGCCGAAGAAGCCTTTCACGCCGAAGCTCGAACGCTTCCTCGCGACGGTCGCGTATGACGGCACCGATCACATCGGCTGGCAGGTGCAGACCGGCCGCCTGTCCATCGAAGGCGAACTCGAAGAGCGCCTCTCGCGCATCCTCAAGACGCCGATCGACATCCATGGCAGCGGCCGCACCGACTCCGGCGTCCACAGCGTCGGCCAGCGCTTCCACTTCGACGCCTTCTGGCCCCACCCCTGCAGCTACCTCGTGCACGCGATCAATTCGTGCGAACAGAACGGACTGCTGGTCACGCAACTGCAACGCGTGGCGCCGGGCTTCCATTGCCGCTGGCACGCCAACGGCAAACGCTACCGCTACGAGATCTGCGACGGCTATCCGCCGCCTTGGGAAGCCCGCTATTGCCTCGGGCTAGGCAACAAGACCGTCGACGTGAAGCTCATGCGGCAGGCCGCCAAGCTGCTGCTCGGCAAGCATGACTTCTATGCCTTCGGCGCGAATCACGGCCAAGGCATGGAGAAAGAGAATCCCGTCAAGGAACTCCGTCGCCTCGACATCCGCCGGCGCGGCAAGCGGATCACGATCGTCGCCGAAGGCAGCGGCTTCCTCTACAAGATGGTGCGCCGACTCGTCGGCGGACTCCTGCGCGTCGGCGAAGGCAAGATGCCGCCGGAACGGCTCGTCGCCTACCGCAAGGAGCGCGTGATCACCTCCGAAGTTCCTACGGCCCCCGCCCGCGGACTGTTCATGGAGAAAGTGTTCTTCGAGCCCGGCTCGCTGAAGAACCC
>CALPIW020000100.1 GCA_943323725.2 Polynucleobacter meluiroseus
GGCCGCTTCACCAAGACCGGCGCCTCGCTCATGATCATGGGACTGTGCGGCAACGCGCTCATCCCGCTCGCCTACGGATGGCTCGCGGACGGCTACGGCGCCCGCGCCGGTTCTGGGGTCCTGCTACCCTGCTATCTTTATCTGACGTATTACGCGGTGAGGGGGTTTAAGAAGAGGGAGTGGTGATGGCGGTTAGCGGTTGGCGGTTGGCGGTTAGGAAAGGTAAAGGCACGGAGGCTCAGAGGCGCGGCGGACCAGAACGATGCGCCATTTGTTGAGCAGTGACCAGTGGCCCGGCTGGCAAGGCTGGCCTAGCACGAAAACCTGGGGCCTAGAGAAGAAGTCAGGTCACGGAGGTGTCGTGACTGATTGGGAAGAGGGTCAGGGCGGACGCGTCGCCGACGCGTCCCAACCTTCATTGATGCAGTTATCGTCCTATCCAACCGCCAACCGCTAACCGCCAGCCGCGACAACCTTCCTTCACCACTTCCAATTCAGCACGATCTCGGTGTCGGGATGGAAGGACTGCTTCACGGGGCAGGCTTCGGCGGCGCGGATGAGACGGTCGCGGACTTCGAGCGGGACGCCGGGCGGCATGGTGATGTCGACCTCGAGCTTGGCGATGCGGCGGGGCGGCGTGGTCGTCATGTGCTTGGCGACGGAGGCGTGGGCGCCGCGGAGATCGAGTCCCGTGTTGCGCGCATGGATGCCGAGGATCGTGAGGAAGCAAGTCGCCATGGCGGTGGCGGCGAGGTCGGTCGGTGAGAAGCCTTCGCCCTTGCCCTGATTGTCGACCGGGGCGTCGGTCACGATCACGTGACCCGAAGGTCCGTGTACCGCGCGGACGTGGAGGTCACCGAGGTATTCGCAGGAGATGTTGACGGCCATACGCGGAGTTAAGCCGCCCGCCGGACGCTCCCAACAAAAAACCCCGGCGAACCGGGGTCAGAGGTAAAGGACTGCGGGGACGATTATTCGTCGCCGTCCTTACCGATGGCGTCGACCGGGCAGCCTTCGAGGGCTTCCATGCACTTGTCGATGCCTTCCTGGTCGGTCGGCTGGGCGAAGACGTAGGAGTAACCGCCGTCATCCTGGCGCGTGAAGGACTTCGGGGCGGTCTCGCGGCAGAGATCGCAGTCGATGCACTGGGAATCCACGTAGAATTTGCCCGTGACGCTCTCGGGACGCTTGTCGTTCTTGTCGGCCATAAGACTCCCACTATTTGGAAGACCGCCCGCAGGTGTCAAGAATCCGCGTCAATTGGCGGGCAGCATGACCACCAGCCGATGGCGGAAAAGCCCGTCGCGACCGGCGAGGTAGGCGGCGGAAAGACGATCGGCCGTGGCGAAAGTCACTTCGATGACGGCGTCGGGGGGCAGGTTCGGGCGCAGGCCGGGGCCGGACTGACGGTCGAAGGCCAGCAGCGGACGGACGACGACGGAAGCGACGGGCAGCTCGTGTTCCTGCTGGATGACCAAGCGCAGGCGGGAGCGCGTCGCGGCGTCGACCCCTTCCCAGCAGAACAGGTTCTCGATCGCCGCGGCGTCGCGCCGGCCGAACGCCTCGCGCAGCTCGGTGGCCAGCACGCCCACCGTGTACGTCTGCCACCAGGACCAGACGGCGACCAGGAGGAACCCGAGCGACAGGCCGAGGGCCGCCGCGAAGACGCGACGGAACCAAGGAGAACGGAGGAGAAGCGGGCGCACGCGGGAGAAGGACGTTGACCGAATAGCAGGGACGGAGATATGCACGCAAGAGCCATGGCGCACGAAAGCAAGCCCTCCGCGGATTCCGGCCGATATGCGGCCCGGGGAGTCTCCGCCTCCAAGAGCGAAGTGCACGCCGCGGTCGACCGCCTCGACCCCGGCCTGTACCCGCAGGCCTTCTGCAAGATCGTGGCCGACAACCTGACCGGCGACGCGTCGAAGTGCGTCGTCACGCATTCGGACGGCTCGGGCACCAAGGCGCTGCTCGCCTACCTCTGGTGGAAGGAGACCGGCGACGCCTCCGTCTTCCGCGGCATCGCGCAGGACAGCATCGTCATGAACATCGACGACCTCCTGTGCGTCGGCGTGACCAAGGGCGTCATCCTCTCTTCGACCATCAACCGCAACGCCAAGGCCATCCCCGGCGCGATCCTCGCGGAGCTGATCAACGGCACCGAAGACGTGCTCGCCATGCTGCGCGCGCAGGGCTTCGGCATCACTTCCGGCGGCGGTGAGACCGCCGACGTCGGCGATCTCACCCCCACGCTCACCGTGGACTCCACCGCGACCGCGATCCTGTCGCGCGCCGAAGTCGTGGACGCCGCCCGCGTCGTGCCCGGCCTCGTGATCGTCGGCATCGCCTCGCACGGTCGCGCCACCTACGAGACCGCCGAGAACAGCGGCATCGGGTCCAACGGCCTGACCAGCGCCCGCCACGAGCTTCTCTCTAAGTACTACGCCGAGAAGTACCCCGAGACCTACGACAAGGCCACCCCGGCGGACCTCGCCTATTGCGGCCCGCACCGGCTGACAGACGCCCTGCCCGGCTCGACCCTGACCGTCGGCCAGGCCCTGCTTTCCCCGACCCGCACCTACGCCCCGTATGCCCTCCGCCTGCTCCAGGCCTTGGGTAATCAGCGGGTCAAAGGCCTGGTCCACTGCTCCGGCGGGGGCCAGACCAAGTGCCGACGATTCGGCACCAAGGTCCATTTCATCAAGGATAACCTCTTCCCCACTCCCCCGATTTTCGCGGAAATCGCCCGGGTCAGCGGCACGGAACCCAAGGAAATGCACCAGGTTTACAATATGGGGCACCGCCTGGAGGTCTTCCTGGAGCCCCCAGACGCCGAGGTCGCCCTGCGGATCGCCGCCGAGCTCGGCTTGGGCGCCCGCATCATCGGACGGACCGAAGCCTCGACCCGTCCTGACGGGGCGAACCACGTCACCATCATCAAGGAAGGCCAGACCTTGGCCTACGCTTAAGGCCCCTGGTGGGGGAAATAAGGCTCGGGTGGTCGGGCAGACAGGACTTGAACCTGCAACACCCTGCTCCCAAAGCAGGGACTCTACCAATTGAGATACTGCCCGGTACCCGAGAAAACAGTATGATTTTGTGTTGCCGTCCCTGTCAAACCGCTAATCTCAACCTGTTCTAACCCGCAAAACACCTCCACACATGGAAAACGACAGCATCTCCTCCTCCTCTTCCGAATCCAAGCTCCCGCTCATCGTGGGTATCCTCGGTTTCGCCCTCGGCGCCGCCGGCCTCGTGCTCGGTATCAAGGCCAAGGGTGCCGCCCAGCTCGCCAGCGATGAAGCCGCTCTCGCCAAGACTCAGGTCTCTGAGCTCAGCGCTCAGCTCGCCAGCAAGGCCAGCGCCGACGCCGTCGCCGCCCTCCAGGCCGACCTCGCCGCCACCAAGGAACAGACCGCGAAGAACGAAGCCGAATTCGCCGCCGCCATCGTCGCCCTCCAGAAGGTCGCCGCTGCTCCGAAGTCCACTGGCTCCTCCAAGTCCGCCTCCCCGGCCGGCCCCGGCGAATACGTCGTCGCGAAGGGCGACAACCTCGGCAGCATCGCCAGGAAGAACGGCATCTCTCTCAAGGCCATCCAGGACCTGAATCCGGGCGTCAACCCGAACCGTCTGCAGATCGGCCAGAAGCTGAAGGTCAAGTAAGCCAAGCATGTCGGCGCCCTCTCGCTGGTCCGTCCGGCACGAAGAGCTCCACGCCGACTGCAGGGTTTTCCGGGTTTTCAAAGAACACTGCCATCACCCTCTCGATCATCGGGAGGGTGATTTCTTTGTGCTCCGTTCCCGCGACTGGGTGCTCGCGCTCCCCGTCACCGACGACGGCCGTATCGTGATGGTGCGGCAGTACCGCTTCGGCACGCGCGACCTCTCCACCGAAGCGCCCGGCGGCATCATGGAAGCGGACGAAGATCCGCGCGTGACCGCCGCCCGCGAGACCGAGGAGGAGACCGGCTTCACCGGCGGCCGCGCCCGCCTGCTCGGAACGTGCGCGCCTAACCCCGCCATCCAGGCCAACCGCTGCCACTTCGTGCTGCTCGAAGGCGTGCGCCCCACGGGCCGCCGCGCGCCGGACGAACACGAGGAGATCCAAGTCCTGGCCCTCCTCCCCAAGGCCGCCCTCGCCGCGGCGCTCGCCAATCCGGCCCAGCATTCGCTCGCCCTCCTCGCGCTCTATCGTCTTCGTGACGAGCGCCCCGACCTCTTCTCATGACCACTCCTACCCGCATCAAGCACAAGGGCCGCGAGGCCGATCCCGTCCTCGTCGTCGGCTCCGTCGCCTACGACAGCATCATCACGCCGCACGACAAGGGCGACCGCATCCTCGGCGGCAGCGCGGCCTACGCGTGCCTCGCGGCGAGCTACTTCGCGCCTCCCCGCATCGTGGGCGTCGTCGGCCATGACTTCCGCGACCGCGACCGCAACAAGCTCGCCAAGCGCGGCATCGACCTCGACGGCCTGCTGACCGACTCCTCCGGCCGGACCTTCTCCTGGCGCGGACGGTACCACGAGAACTACAACCGCCGCGACACCGAGGACCTGCAGCTCAACGTCTTCGAGCACTTCAAGCCGCGCCTGCCCGAGGCCCACCTCTCGACGCCGTTCGTGATGCTCGGCAACATCCGCCCCGACCTGCAGCTCGACGTGCTCAACCAGCTCGCGAACCCGCGCTTCGTGCTGGCCGACACCATCGACATCTGGATCGAGACGCAGCGGGACAAGCTCGGCGAAGTCATGCGCCGCGCCGACCTCCTGGTCGTCAACGACACCGAGTCCGCCAAGCTGACGGGCGAAAGCAACGTGATCGTCGCCGGCCGCGAACTCCGCAAGCACGGCTGCAAGACCGTCATCATCAAGAAGGGTGAGCATGGCGCCGTCCTCTTCCATGAAGAAGGCATGTTCGCCCTGCCCGCCTACCCGGTCACCGAACTGCGCGACCCCACCGGCGCCGGCGACAGCTTCGCGGGCGCGCTCCTCGGCTACCTCGCCGCGACGGGCGCCACCGATTTCGCCACGCTGAAGCAGGCCATGGTCTACGGCACCGCCGTCGCCAGCCTGACCGTCGAAGCCTTCTCGACCGACCGCCTGGCCAAGGCCGGCTGCCGCGAGATCCGCGCGCGTCGCAAGGAACTGCTGAAGCTGATCAAGGCCTAGCCGCGGGGGCGGCCGAGCATCCGCCACAGCACGAAGAGCAGGACTCCCGAGAAGATCAGGTCGCCGAGCACCAGCGGCCAAAGCTTCGGGAGCTTCTGCGTGAACAGGCCGTAGCCGAGCGCGGCGGCCTGCAGGACGACGAGGATGGCCAGCAGCGGGACGAACCGGCGGAGCTTGGCCAGCGGATCGGGAGCGCTCATGCGAAATGACGGCGATGGGCTTCGGCCAGGCCGAGCAACGTGAGGTGCGGCTCGTGTGAGACGCGGTCGCGCCACGAAGCCGGCAGGTAGACGGCGGCGCCGCCGGTGACGATGACCTTGGGCATCGGCGAACCTTGGCGGACGAGTTCGGCGCAGACGCCGTCGAGCAGGGCGCCGATCATGCCGGCGAAACCGAGGGCGCAACCCGCGCGCATGGCGTCGACGGTCGACTTACCGATGGCGGGCCCGCCGAGCAGCGAGGCGGGGTCGAGCGCGGGCAGCAGCGCGGTGCGCTCATGCAGGTAACGCGTCATCACCCCGAGCCCCGGCGCGATGATGCCGCCGGCGTAACCGCGTTCGGTGAGGATATCGACCGTGGTGGCCGTGCCCATGCCGACGATGACGGCCGGCGCGCCGGCGACGAACTGGGCGCCGACGCAATCCGCGAGGCGGTCCTGGCCGACTTCGGCGGGCTTGGGGTAATCGAAGCCCAGTCCCTTCACGGTGTCGTGACGAAGATGAAAGCACGGGCGGCCGCAGCTCAGCAAAGTCGGCTGGAGCACCGCGGTCGCCGCGGGGACGACGCTGGCGAAGGCGATCCCCGCGGAGGGATGCGCCGCGAGGAGGGCCGTCAGCGCGATGGTGTCGAGCGAGGCGGTCGGGATTTCGCCGTGGGCGAGGACCCGACGACCGTCGACGACGCC
>CALPIW020000101.1 GCA_943323725.2 Polynucleobacter meluiroseus
TCTTTGCTGACCGCTCCGATTTCATGGGCGATCTCCACCTGAGTCTCGAGTTCCGCCAGGGACGCCCGGGCGATGACGACGAAGCGCAGTGATTCCTTGTTGGTGCTCCGTTCGTCGCCTTCGGCGATGTTCGAGGCGATGGAAATGGCCGCACGGGTCATCTGGTCGCAAAGCGTGTATTTTCGCGAAAGACCGGGAGTTTCGCAAAGGCGATAGGTCGAGACAGCCATCAGCTTGGCTTTTTGCCAGACGAGCAGATCGCGATAGGTCTTAACCGGGCCGAGGAGTTGGGAAGGTTTCATCGCCACGAGTGAAAGGTTTGGCGGCGAGCGGTCACTTGCGGCCTCGTCGGCTATTCCCTGAAGGGTGTCACCCCCTTATGCCCCTGGCATTAACCCTATACTCGATACTCCATACTCGATACTCGGCGAAGTCCGCCTCTTGCCTTTCATCCGGTTTCCCGTCTTCTTCGCCTCATGGAAATCCTCATCATGGGCTGCGGCACGTCGCAGGGCTGTCCCTTGCCCGCCCATGACAATCCGGGGCTGGACCTGAAGAATGAGCGGAACTGGCGCGCCCGGACGAGCATCCACGTCGTCATCGAGGGCCATCACGTCCAGGTCGACGCCGCCCCGGAGTTCCGGACGCAGTGCCTCAAGTATGATGTCCGCGAGGTCGACACGTTCATCCTGACCCACGGTCATGCCGACCACGTCCTGGGCATGGACGACCTTCGTCAGTTCTGCACGAACAAGGGCGGGGCGGCCATTCCGGTCTATTCGACCGAGGTCGGCCTCGAGCGCATCAAGGCCATCTTCCCTTACGCCGTCGGTAAGCCGCAGGCCTCGGGTTACGTCTCGCTGGGACTGAACCTCATGCCGTCGAAGCTCGTCCTGCCCGGCGGCGGCATCATCCGTTCGACGCTGCTGCCGCACGGCAACGAGTCCACGCTCGGCCTTGTCTTCGAAGAGCCTTCGACGGGCATGAAGTTCGCCTATTACACCGATTGCCGCGCGATGACCGAGAAGTCCCTCGAACTCGGTGAACATGCCGACCTCGCGATCCTCGACGGCCTCCGCCCGAATCCGCATCCGACACACATGACCGTCGATCAGGCCTGTCAGGCCGCGCACGACCTGCGTGCCAAGCGGGCGCTGCTCACGCACATGACGTATCAGATCGACTACGCGACGTATACGGAGCAGCTGCAGCAGACCCACCCGAAGGTCGGCCTCTGCTACGATGGTCTCCGGATCAAGCTCGGCGCCTGAACAGGCACGAAAAAGGGCGCCCGCTAGGCGCCCTTGATTCACCGGCTCGGAGCGGGCTCAGAGTTCGGTGACGACGATGTTGCGGAACCAGCAGGGGTCGCCGTGCTCGGTGAGCATCAGCTTGCCTTGGCCGGGGCCGAAGCCCTGCTTGTTCTTGAATTTGCTCTTCGCGATGGCGGCCTTCCATTCGTCGGACTTCGTGTCGGCCGAGGAGCTCAGCTTGCCGTTAAGGTAATGCTCGATCTTGCCGTCCTTCACCACGATGCGGCTCTGGTTCCATTCGCCGATGGGCTTCTTGGCCTTGTCCTTGGCGGAGTCGACGAGGTCATAGATCGAACCCGTGTTGTGGCTGCCGCCGCGGAGGCCATCGGGGTGGCCGTCGTCGTCGATCATCTGGTATTCGATGCCGAGCCACTCGCCCTTGCCCTTGGCGTCCTTGATGTTGGTGACCCAGAACTTGATGCCGTTGTTACCCTTGGCTTCGAGGCGCCATTCCCAGGTCAGTTCGAAGTTCGCGTATTCCTTCTTCGAGATGAGCGCGCCGGTGCCCTTCTGGGCGGCGAGGTGGATGACGCCACCTTCCTGGGTCTTCCAGCCGCCGGCGGGGGCGCCGCCGTTGAGGTCGGTGAAGTCGGCCAAGGTGAGGGTGGCCTTGTCGCCGGCGAAGAGGGTGCCGGTGGCGAGCAGGGCGAGGAGGAGGGATTTCATGGGGAGGCTTTGTTTATGGGTAGTATTCCGACGGATTTGAAGTCCTTTATCGGCGGTCAGGGCAGGACCTTGATTTCCTTGAGCCAGACAAGCGCTTCGGCCTGCCACTTGTCCCACGAGGGGCCCTTGTAGCCGTTGAGGCCGTGGCCGCCGTTGGGGAGTTCGACGAGCCGGGCCGGTAGGCCGGCCTGCTGCTGGGCGGCGAAGAACATCCGGCTGTTCTCGATGTCGACGACCTTGTCATCGATCGCGTGCGCCAAGAAGGCGGGCGGGGTGCCGGTCTTCACGTGCTTCTGCGTCGAGAAATATTCCGGGAGGCCGGCGGACGGCGTTTCGCCCATGAGGTTCTTCTTCGAGCCGCGATGGACGCCGACGTCCATGCTGATGACCGGATAGATGAGGAGCGAGAAGTCGGGGCGGCTGCTCTCGCGGGCGATCGCGTCGGAGGTCTTTCCTTCGCCGGCGTCGAAGTGCACGGTCGCGGTCGAGGCGAGGTGGCCGCCGGCGGAGAAGCCGATGATGCCGATCTTCTTCGGATCGATCTTCCATTGCGCAGCGTTGGCGCGGACCGTGCGAATCGCCCGCTGGGCGTCGAGGAGCGGCACGTAAGGACGTCCGGCTGGAAGACGGTATTCGAGGACGATGCCGACGATGCCGTGGGCGTTGAGCCAGGCGGCGATGCCGTGGCCTTCGCCCTTCGTCACCAAGCCGCCGTAGCCGCCGCCGGGGCAGATGACGATCGCCGCGCCGTTAGGCTTCTCGGGTAGGTGTACGGTAATCTTCGCCTTGGAAGAGTCGGAGAACTTGCCGTTGCCCTCAGGCGCATCGCCCGGCCAGAGCGGCAGGGTTTCGGCGGCGAAGGAGGAGGCAGTGAGTGCGAGCAGGGCGAGGAGGGGGCGCATACGGGGTGAGTATGGAGTATAGAGTATGGAGTATGGGAAAAGTATGGGGGAGGGAAGGGCGATTGGTAGGGTCGGGACCCCGTCACGACCTAGCTGTATCGAGGTAGGGACAGCACCACGTGCTGTCCTAGTTCGCCGCAGGGCGAACGCGGGTAGGGGCAAGGCTTCGCCTTGCACTCCTCGATCGGAGGGCGCGGCAGAGCCACGCCCCTACCTTCGCCCGCCCTGCGGCGGCCGTACAGGCACAAAAAAGCCCCGGAGGTCCGGGGCTTTCGTTGATTTGCCTAACGGCTTACTTTCCGAAGCCGGCGGAGGGCTTGCCGTCGGCCTCGAGCTTACCGGCGGACCAGAGCACCGCGCGGGCGACGAGGTCGAGGTAGCGGGCGTCTTCGACGGTCGCGTTGTTATGGCCGATCGTGGTGCTGAAGATGCGGGTCTTCTTCGGGCCGAACTCATTGGTCCAGGCGACGGTGGCGTTGGCTTCGGAGGCCGGGGTGACCTTGCCCTTCTTGTCCTTCTTCTCCGGGACCTTCTGCAGTCCCGTGGCGAGGGTCTTGGCGCCCAGGATCTGGACGTTGTTGTAGAGTTCTTCGTTGATCGTGGTCCAGTCGGCGAGGCCGGTGGTGACCGGGTGGGACTTGTCGGTGAAGGTGATGGCGATCGGCTGCTGCGGGCCATGGCCGGTGGACTGCAGGCCGAGCATTTCGTACCAGCTGGCGTTGTCGGCGCCGGCCTTCACCGGTTCCTTGAAGTTACCCCAGCGGTAGCTGTGCATGGCGCAGTGGAGGTTCACGGCGGGCAGGCCATTCTTATGGGCGTTGACGATGTTGGCGACGTAGGCCTGGTCGGTGATGTCGGCGGCGCACTCGTCGTGGACGACCACGTCGAAGTTCTTGCCCCAGTCCGGGCTCTTGAAGAGCTCGAAGAGCGGCTTGGTGGACTTGGTCGGATCGTAGGCGACTTCGACCACCGCGTTCACGCGGGCTTCGATGCCCTTCTTCAGGACTTCTTTCTGCGTGGCGTAATCGTGGCAGCAGCCGCCGGCGACGACGAGGATGCGCAGGGGCTTCTGCTCGGCGGCGAGGGTGGAGGTCAGGCCGACGAGGGCGGTCAGCGCGAGGAGGGTGCGGAGTTTCATGGGGTATCTGAGATAAAGGGGGTCACTGGGGCGGCGGGCAAAAGAAAAACCTACTTCTTGGGCTTCGGGGCCGGCTTCGGGGCGGTCAGGGCCTTCTTGGTGTCGGCGATGGCGGCCTTGGCCAGTTCGTCGGGGATAGGCTGGCCTTCGACGAAGGCGTAAAGGGCTTCCTTCTGCTTCTCGGTCAGCGGATGTTCTTCCTTGGGCGGCATGACATCACCCGCGGTACGACCCAAGAAGACGCGGGCCAAGAGCATGCTGTCGTTCGGCTGGCCGATGACGAAGGCCAGGTTCTTGCCGCCCTTGAGGGTGGCTTCGAGGGTGTCGAGGCGCAGCTTGCCTTTCTCCTTCTTGGGACCGTGGCAGGAGACGCACTGCGCGTCGAACATTGGTTGGACGACCTTGGCGTAGTCCGCCTTCTGCGCCGGCGTGAGCGGCTTGACGGGCTCGGGCTTCTTCTTCGGTGCCGTCGGCGCGGCGAAGGCGCAGGCAGCGAGGAGCAGGGGCAGCAAAGAGCGCATCGGCTTATTTCTTCGGGGCCTGCTTAGGTGCCTTGGTCGCGGCGAGGGCGGCCTTGGCGACGTCGTCAGGGATGGGCTTGCCTTCGATGAAGAGGGCGAAGGCCTGCACCTGATCCTTCGTGAGCGGGTTGCCTTCGGTCGGCATGAATTCTTCGTCCGACGGGTCGAGCGTCACGCGCACGTGCATGAGGCTCTTCTGCAGGTCGCCGGCGACGAAGGCCGCGCCTTCCGAGCCGCCCTTCTTGAGGGCTTCGAGCGTATCCATGCGGAGCTTGCCTTTGACCTTCTTGGCGCCGTGGCACTCGACGCAGTGGGCCTCGAGGATCGGAGCGATGACCTGCGCGTAGTCGTCGCGCTTGGCGCCGGGTGCGACGTCGATCACGACCTTGTCCGGACGCGGGGAGGCGACCTTGTTCGGTTTGAAGGGGAACCCTTCTTCGTGGACGATCTCGCCGCCGATGTGCGCGGCGAAGCTCATCACCCCGATGGCCACGACTTGGCTGGCTAGGCGGACCGTGAACGACTGCGAGAGCAGCAGGCTGGCCAGTCCGGCGAAGGCGGCGGCGCCGATGCCGCCCCAGAGATGGAGTTCGATGGCTTCGCCGGCGAAGCCGTTGAAATGCGCGTGCAGGATGCCGCAGAGGACGGCGCCCCAGGTGCCGGCGGCCGAGAAGACGGACAGGCGACGCACGGTCGCGGTGGCCTGCTCGTGACGTTCGAAGAATTCGAACATCGGCACGATGAGCAGCACGGCGGCCGGGATGTGCAGGGCGAGGATGTGGAAGTTGCCGAGGATGGACAGGATGGCCGGGCCGCGCTCCGCGCCGTCAGGGGGCAGGAGGAAGGCCAGCGCGACCAACAGGAGATTGGCGGCGACGACCAGGATGGCGGCCTGTCGGAAGGTCAGGGCGTGCAGGCGTTCTTCGATGCGGTGAAGGGGCGTCATGGGACGGAAAGGGTTCTGGGTGATATGGAGTCGCTTCGGGGTGGGGTCAAACGCAAGCGACCGCGCTGAGGCCCTCCTATTTAGACACAAAAAAAGCCCGCGGGTTTCCGCGGGCTTTTCGTCAGCAAGCCGTCCGGCTTACTTGGCTTCGATGAAGGCCTTGACCTTGGCGACCTGCTCCTTGGTGAGGGGCGGGTTCTTCTCGTGGGACTTCTTCGGGGGCATGGCCATGTCGTCGTCGGGGCTGGTCGCGGCGAGGTTGATGGTCTTGTAGAGGGAGCTCTTGGAGACGTCGCCCCAGGTGATGCCTTCGCCCAGTTCCTTGCCGCCCTTGACGATCGAGGCGAGGCTGGAGGAGTCGAAGCCGGACTTAACCTTGCCGTTCTTGGCCTTCTTCGGGTCGTGACAGTTGGCGCAGCTCTTTTCGATGATCGGAGCGATGTCGGCCTTGAAGGCAGCTTCGTGGTCGACGGCGGCGAAGGCCGAGGAGGCGGAGAGGAGGGTGAGGAGGGCGAGGGTACGCATGGTTGTGATAAGGTAACACCAGCCAAAGCGAAAA
>CALPIW020000102.1 GCA_943323725.2 Polynucleobacter meluiroseus
CCACCCCGCCCTGTCCCACCCCTTTGACGATGTCTTTCCGGCAACTAATCGCCCCGCTTTTCCTGGCCGCTTCGGTCGGAGCCGCGGAGCCGTCCCTCGCGCCCACGGCCACCCAATTGGAGTTTTTCGAAAAGGAAGTCCGCCCGGTCCTCGCCGACCATTGCTACAAGTGCCACGGAGAGAAGAAACAGAAGTCCGGACTTCGCTTGGATTCGCGTGAGTACGTACTCAAGGGCGGCGAACTCGGCCCGGTCGTCGTACCCGGAAACCCTGAAACCAGCCGACTGATCCTTTCGATCAACCACGTCAAAGCCACGGATGTCTACGCCATGCCGGGCGAAGACGATAAACTTCCGCCTAAGGCGATCGCCGCGCTCACGGAGTGGGTGCGTCAAGGCTTGCCTTGGCCGGCCGAAGCCAAGCCCAACGGCCTCGACCCGCGCAAGCACTGGGCCTTCCAGCCGGTCGTCGCTCCGACTCCGCCCGTCGTCACTTCGACCGACGTCGCCCAGATCAGCCAGCCTCTCGATCGCTTCGTCCTGGCCAAGCTCAAGGAAGCCGGGCTCGGCTTCAATCCGCAGGCCGGTCGCGAAGTCATCATCCGTCGCCTGACGCTCGCGCTTGCCGGTTACCAGCCGACGGCCGCCGAGATCGCCGCCTTCGTCGCCGACCGTGATCCGCAGGCCACCGAGAAACTTGTCGACCGTCTCCTCGGCTCGCCGGCTTTCGGCGAACGCTGGGGCCGTCACTGGCTCGACGTCGCCCGCTATGCCGACACGAAGGGCTACGTCTTCCAGGAAGAACGCCGCTATCCGTATGCCTATACCTATCGCGACTGGGTCGTGAAGGCCTTCAACGACGACCTGCCCTACGACCAGTTCCTCCGCCTGCAGATCGCCGCCGACCAGATCGTCAAGGATCCGGAGAACAACCGCGACCTCGCCGCGCTGGGTTTCCTGACGCTCGGACGTCGCTTCCTCAACAGCACCCCGGACATCATCGACGATCGTATCGATGTCGTCATGCGCGGCACTCAGGGCCTGACGATGGCCTGCGCGCGTTGTCACGACCACAAGTTCGACCCGCTGCCGACGACGGAGTATTATTCCCTCTACGCCATCTTCAACTCCAGCGAAGAACCTAAGGACCTCCCGCCGCTGAAGCCGTTCACGCGCACGAAGGAGACGGAGGAATTCGATGCCGAGCTGGGCGTCCGTCAGAAGAAACTCAACGACTTCATCCAGAGCCGCTACGATCTCTCTTTCTCGCCGGAGAAGACCTTGGCCTACCTCAACCTGACGATGGAGTCCCTCAAGGACGCCAAGCTCGATGCCAATCAGAAGGCCAAGGCGGCGAACCTCTACGCGGCCGTCCTCGGTGGCTGGAAGAACGTGCTGAGGCCGAAACTTTCGCCGACCGACCCCATCTGGGGCGCATGGGTGGGCCTGCAGGGCGTCACCGATGGCGAATTCCCGAAGCGCTTCTCAGCCCTGGTCTCCCAGCCCACCTCGTTTGCCGACCCGCTGCTCCGCGCCCGGCTGAAGGCCAAGGCGCCGACCAAGTTGGCCGAACTGACCGCGACCTACGCCGCCCTGCTCTCCGAAGCCCGCAAACCGGAGCATGCCGACCAAGCCGAATGGAAGTCATGGCGCGACCTGATCCTCCATCCCAGCGGCCCGACGGCCATGACGCCGGCTTCGTTGATCGGCACCTACAATATCGCCGACCGCAACACCCGTAACAAACTGCAGATCGATGTAGCGGGCTTCAAAGCTACGAGCCCGAAGAGCCCGCCGCACGCGATGGCGATCCAAGATAAGGCGAAAGCCGTGCAAGGCGTCGTCTTCCTCCGCGGCAGCGCCTCCCGCCCCGGCAAGAAGGTCCCGCGTCAATATCTCTCCATCCTGTCCGACGGTCCGCCCAAGGAGTTCACCCAAGGCAGCGGCCGACTCGACCTCGCCAACGCCATCGCCAGCCCGACCAATCCGCTGACCGCCCGCGTGATGGTCAACCGCGTCTGGATGCATCTCCTCGGCCAACCGCTCGTCGAAACCCCGAGCGACTTCGGCGTCCGCACCACTTCCGGCAAGAACCCCGCCCTGCTCGACCATCTCGCGAGCTCTTTCGTGAAGGATGGCTGGTCGGTGAAGAAGCTGATCCGCACGATCATCCTCTCGCGCACCTTCCTGCAGACGGCTGATCTCCGCGCCGATGCCGTCGCGAAGGATCCCGACAACTCCTTGAACTGGCGCGCCCACCGCCGTCGCCTGGATTTCGAAGCCCTGCGTGACAGCATGCTGCGCGTGGCCGGACGTCTCGATGAAGCCAAGCTGGGCGGTCAACCCTTCGACCTGGTCAGCGCCTTCGGCACGCCGCGACGCACGCTCTACGGCCACATCGACCGCCAGAATCTGCCGGCCTTCTTCCGGACCTTCGAGTTCGCGAACCCCGACTATCACGTACCCAAGCGTAACCAGACCACGACGCCTCAGCAGTCGCTTTGGATGCTCAACCATCCCTTCGGTCGCTCGCTCGCCGATGAACTGGCCACGAAGGTCGCGACCCAGCCGGATGACGCCGCCAAGGTCCGCGCGCTCTATCTCGCCATCCTCGCCCGCACGCCCCGTGCCGATGAGACCGCGCTCGCCCTGGCCTACCTCCGCGAAGCCGCGCAAGCCCCGGCTCCGGCGGCTTGGACCAACGGCTTCGGCGGCTACGACCCGAAGACGAAGACGACGGCTTTCACGGTGATGACGACCCACGTCAAAGATCGCATCTCTCCCACCGCGCAGATTCCGGATAAGAAATACGCCTTCGTCTTCCTGACCCCCAAGGGCGGACACACGGGCAGCCTGCCGGAGACCGCCGCCATCCGCCGTTGGACGGCCGGCAGCCCGGGCAAGTACCGACTCGAAGGCTCCCTCGCGGTCCAGAGCAAGGCCAGCGACGGCGTCCGGGCTCGCATCGTCTCTTCGCGCCGCGGCCTCCTCGCCGAAGTCATCGTCAAGGGCGGGAGCTCGGCCCCGGCCGAGATTGCCTCGGTGGAGCTGGCCGCAGGTGAAAGCATCGATTTCATCGCCGACCAATACCTTGGCTCCAACAGCGACGGCTTCAGCTGGTCGCCCGTGATCAAGGACGCCCAGACCGGCGAAGTGATCAGTTCCGCCGCGGGCGAGTTCGGCCGTAAGCCGGACCGCCAATCACCCCTGTCAACGTTCGCCCAGGTTCTCCTCCAAAGCAACGAATTCGCCTTCGCCGACTGATGCACCATATCGATCCACTCTCCCTCGGCTCTCGTCGCGAGTTCCTCCGCCGCGTCGGCATGGGTCTCGGCGGCGTCGCCATGGCCTCGCTGCTCCAGCAGGAACTCCGGGGTGCCGACATCCGCGTCGACCCGCTGCATCCCTTGGCCGCCCGCAAGGCGCCGCTCCCCTGCAAGGCCAAGCGCGTCATCCATATCTTCGCCAACGGTGGTGCTTCGCAGGTCGATACCTTCGACCGCAAGATCGCCCTCGACAAATACCACGGCCAGAAACTGCCGGGCGACTACATCGCCACCGAACGTCGCACGGGCGCGGCCTTCCGTTCTCCGTTCTCCTGGAAGCGCTACGGCAAGAGCGGCCTCGAGGTCAGCGAACTCTTCGCCAAGACGGCCGAACACGCCGACGACCTCTGCGTGATCCGCTCGATGAAGGCCGACGTGCCCAACCACGAGCCTTCCCTGCTGCTGATGAACTGCGGCGAGGCCCGCCAGGTCCGTCCGTCCATGGGCTCGTGGGTCACCTACGGGCTCGGCACCGAGAACGAGAACCTGCCCGGCTTCATGACCCTCTGCCCGGGCGGCTTCCCGATCCAGGAGACCCAGAACTGGCAGTGCGGCTTCCTGCCCGGCGTCTACCAAGGCAACTACGTCGACACCTCGAAGCGTTCCGTCGAGGAGCTCATCGAGAACATCCGTAACTTCGGCCTCTCGCGCCCGGCGCAGCGCCAGCAGCTCGACCTGCTGGCCAAGCTCAACGCCGCGCACCAGTCCGTCCGCCCGCAGGACGCCGCCCTCGAGGCGCGCGCGCAGTCCTTCGAGATGGCGTACCGCATGCAACTCGAGGCCACCGACGCTTTCGATGTGGGCCGCGAATCCGAGAAGACCCGCGAGATGTACGGCGACACGACCCTCGGCCGCCAGTTCCTCATCGCCCGTCGCCTCGCCGAGCGCGGCGTCCGCTTCATCCAGCTCTGGCACGGCGCCGGTCAGCCCTGGGACAGCCACGACGACCTGGAAAAGAACCATAAGCGTCTGGCGATGGAAGCGGACCAGCCGATCGCCGCGCTGCTCACCGACCTCAAGCGCCTCGGGATGCTCGACGAGACCCTCGTCATCTGGGGCGGAGAATTCGGCCGCACCCCGACCGTCGAACTCCCGACCCCGGGCTCCAACGCCGGCAAGATCAATGGCCGCGACCATAACAGCCACGGCTTCACCATGTGGATGGCCGGCGGCGGCGTGAAGCCCGGCCACGTCCACGGCGAGAGCGACGAGTTCGGCTTCAAGGCCGTCAAGGACGTCGTGCACGTCCACGACCTGCACGCGACCATCCTCCGGCTCCTCGGCTTCAATCACGAGGAGTTCACGTTCCGCAGTTCGGGACGAGACTTCCGCCTCACCGACGTCCACGGGAAGATCGTCCAGTCGCTCATCGCCTGATGAATCGCCTCGTCCGCCTGCTGGCCATCCTCGCCTTCACGGGCCTCGAGGCCGGCGAACTTCGCACGCTCCGCGACATCGCCTACAAGGATGATGTCGTTTCGCAGACGCCGTATGAGCAAGAACGCTGCAAGCTCGACCTGACCCTGCCGGCCGACGCGAAAGGTTTTCCGACCTACGTATGGTTCTACGGCGGCGGACTGAAGAACGGCGGCAAGGACCTGCGCTCGGAATACTGCGCCGAGATCCGCGCCAGCCTCGTCCGAGCGGGGGTGGCCGTGGTGACGCCCGACTATCGCCTCAGCCCGAAGGTCAAATATCCGGCCTACGTCGATGACGCCGCCGCGGCTTTCGCCTGGACGGTCAAGCATATCGCCGCTCACGGCGGCGACCCGCGCAAGGTCTTCATCGGCGGCCATTCGGCCGGCGGCTATCTCGCCCTGCTCGTGGGCATGGACCCCGAACGGCTGAAGCCGCACGGACTCACGCTCGGCTCGGTCGCCGGCATCGCCCAGGTCAGCGGCCAGGTCTTCAACCATTACACCGTCCGCGACGAACGTGGCCAAGCCCGCTATGGCATCACGTCCGACGAAGCCGCGCCGGCCTTCCATATCCGCAAGTCCCTCCCGCCCATCCTGACGATCTACGCGCAGAATGACATGCTCAGCCGCGCCGAAGAGAACATGTTCTTCGTGACGACCCTCAAGGCGGCCGGACATACGGAGAACTACTCCCTGCGCGTCGACGACCGCGACCACGCCACGGTCGGACATAACCTTCGGAACGACGACGATCCCGCCCGCCTAGCGATCCTGAACTTCATCGCGAAGCAGTCCGCCCACCGCTGACCTTCACCTTCCTCCCGCCCTCCAGACCCATTGGCCTATGTTATCGCCTAACCGCTAACCGCCAGCCGCAAACCGCCAACACCAGCTTTAACTCCCCATGCTCCTCCGCCTTTCCCTCCTCTGCCTCTTCGCCCTGCGGTTAACCGCCGCGGAGACCTACGATGTCGTCGTCTACGGCGGCACTTCCGCGGGGGTCATCGCCGCCGTCCAAGCCAAGAAGATGGGGAAGTCCGTCCTCATCGTCGGACCCGACGTCCACCTCGGCGGCCTGAGCAGCGGCGGTTTGGGCTACACCGACACGGGCAATAAGGCCGTCATCGGCGGTCTGGCTCGCAATTTCTACCACCGCGTCTGGGCGGAATACCAGAAAGACTCGACCTGGGCTTGGCAGCGTCCGGAAGCCTTCGGCAACAAAGGCCAAGGCACCGTCGCGATGGACAAGGATGAGCGGACGA
>CALPIW020000103.1 GCA_943323725.2 Polynucleobacter meluiroseus
ATCGGCTCGGGTTCGAGCGCGAGGCGCAGATGCGTGCCGGTGCGGTCGCGGAGGCGGGCAAGGTGTTCGGCGCACGCGAGCAGATTGCGGCGCATGACCTTGAGTTCGTCCGGAGTGCGACCGAAGCCCTTGAACGAACCCGGCAACGTGCTGACGGTGCCGACCTTATCCGGCGGACCGAATGCAGCGAGGAGGTCGAAAAGGCGATTGGTGTATTCGAGGCGCGGGGCTTCGCACCAATCCGGCGCGAAGACGTTGTCCTTCACCGCCTGGCCGTGGAACGGACCGAACGGGAAACCGTTGATGCCGGCGACGACGCAGTTCTCCTTGTCGAGCCAGGCGCGGAAGGCCGCGAGCGTGGCAGGGACGGCGAGTTCTTTCGCGGCGAGGTCACCTAGGCGCAGGCCGAGGACGTACGTCTTGCCGGGGCAGACGCGGTCCCGCACGCGGAGGGCGTGGTCGCGCAGGCCGGCGAACGTCTCGGCCCAGCCTTCGCCACGGTGGACGTTGGTGCAGTAGGCGAGGGAAAGTCCGGACGTGAGCTTCACGCGATCAGGCCTGGGCGGCGGGGTCCTGGAAGCGCGGCGACTGCGAGAGGAACTTCACCGGGTTGCCGTAGACGAGGCGGTCGATGGCGGCGGCGGAGTGGCCGCGGCGGCGCATCTCCTGCGCGGCCTTGGGCACGGAGAGCGGATCGCTGTGTCCCCAGTCGCACGCGCTGTTGAGCCAGACGCGCTGGGCGGAGACGGATTCGATCATGTCGACGGCGCGCACGGGCGTGGACTTCGATTCAGGGTAGAGCGTGATGCCGGCCCAGAAGCCCTGGTCGAGGACGTCATGGATGGTGTGCTCTTCGACGTGGTCGATGATCACGCGCTCCGGCTTCACGACGCCGTTGGCCTTGAGACAATCCATGATGAGGCGCGTGCCCTTGCGCTTGTCCTCGAGGTGCGGCGTGTGCACGAGGATCATCTGGTCGTACTGCACCGCGAGGGCGATGTGCTGCTCGAGCACCTTCATCTCATTGCGCGTGTTCTTGTTCAGGCCGATCTCGCCGATGCCGAGCACCGTCGGGGCCTTGAGGAATTCCGGGATCAGCGCGAGGACGTCGGCGGCGAGCGCCATGTCTTCGGACTCCTTGGGATTGATGCACAGCCAGGAGTAGTGCGGCAGACCGTACTTGGCGGCGCGCTTGGGCTCGATCTGCGTCAGCTGGCAGAAGTAATCGTAGAAGCCGTCGGCGGACTTGCGGTCGAAGCCGGCCCAGAAGGCGGGCTCGCAGATCGCGGCGCAGCCAGCGAGGGCCATGGCCTGATAGTCGTCGGTGGTGCGGCTCACCATGTGGCCGTGCGGTTCGATGTAACGCATGGTCGGCGGCTTACTTGAGGCCGGGCCAGACGCCCGAGGCGGCCTTGGTGTCGGCCTTGGCGATGGGTTCGACGGACGGGTCGCTCCAGAGGTTCAGGATGCGGGCGACGCGGCCTTCGTCTTTCTCAAGGAGTAGGGGGAGCGCGGCGCGGAGGCCGCGGACGCGGTGGTCTTCGCCCCCGGCGGCGCGGTCGAGGCGATCGAGGAAGGCTGCCAGGTCGAGCAGCTTATACCGGGCGTCCATGAAATGCAGGTCAGCCACCTGCTCGCGGGTGCGGGCGGGGGCGCCGGGATGGGGTTGGGGGGTCGACATGGGGGAGGCACGCCTGCGCGTACTTTGATGAGACACCAAAGTGCGGCAGAGGTCCCCGCTGGTCAAGCCACCCCGCCCGACGGCGGGCGCCGGCTTACTTCTTGGCCGGGGCTTCCTTAGCTTCCTTCTCGTACTCGGCCGCGGTCCACGGGGTCTTGCGATCGGCGTACTTCTTCTTGATCGCGGCGACTTCGGCTTCGGTCACGTTCGGGCCGGCGTTGCCCCAGCTGTTGTTCACGTAGTTGACGACGTCGGCGATGTCCTTGTCGGACAGACCGGCGACCGGGGGCATCATGCTGTTATAGGTCATGCCCTTGACGGTGATCGGACCCTGCATGCCGTTGATGATGTTGCGGACAGCGATCGAGGCGTCCTTGGCGACCCACTCCGAACCGGCGAGGGGCGGGAACACGGGCGGCAGGCCCATGCCCGTCGGCTGGTGGCAGGCGATACAGGTACGGGAGTAGACGGCCTGGCCGCGCTTGACGGATTCGGCGTCGGGGGCGGCCACGGCGGCGGCGGCGAGGAAGACGAGGGCGAGGGACTTGAGGGAGGTCATGGGTGCGATGAAGGACAGAGGTGTCGGAAATGGAGAAGACCTCAAAAGCAAAAGGGTGTTCCCCTGCCCCCTAGGGAGGTAATTAGCCTAAGACCCCCGTGGTATTAGGGCGGGCTGGTCTGGTTTAATGCGACAAATGGGCTTCCGGAACCCTGGGTGGCTCTTAGGCCTTTGGCCCTATTAAAATGGGGTGGAAACCTACCCAAAGCCCCCTAGCCTACTTGGTATGAAAACGCCAGAACCCCGTCTGGAGTGGATGCGACTCGTGCGCCCGGAGAGCCTGCGCGCGGTGTTCGATCACCTGCCCGGGGTGATGTTCTTCGCCAAGGATCTGGCCGGCCGCTTCACGATGGCCAACCTCGCCTTCGCGCAACGCTGCGGCTTTCCCGACGAAGCGAGCCTGCTCGGCAAGAGCGACGCTGACATCTTCCCGGCGGAACTCGCGGCGGCCTTCAAGAAGAAGGACCTGCAGATCTGCCAGACCGGTCAGCCTCTGCCGCGGATCATCGAACTCTTCCCCAACGCCAACGGCGACCACGTCTGGTATGAGACCACCAAGGTTCCCGTCTTCGACGAAGCCGGGCGCGCCTGCGGGGTCTGCGGGACGGTCCGCAGTTACGAAGGCACCAAGGCCCTCCTCGAGCCGTTCCTGCAGGTCGAAGCCGCGGCGGAGTTCATCAAGGACAACCTCACCACCTCCCTGAATATCGCCAAGCTGGCCAAGCTGACCGGGATGTCGGTCCGCCAGTTCGAGCGCAAGTTCCACAAGGCCTACCAGGTCAGCCCCCGCGGCTACCTCGTGCGCATGCGGGTCGCGGCCGCCTCCGACCTGCTCCGGACCACCTCCCTCCGCCCCTCCGAGATCGCCCACCAGACCGGCTTCTACGACGCCAGTGATTTCTCCCGCCAGTTCCGCCGGGCGATGAAGGTCAGCCCGACGGAGTTCCGACGCGCCTTAAAGGCCTGACCCCCAACCCCTAAAGGAGGTTCTGACCCTAGATGCCTTCTCGACAGAGGGGGTCTGATGGGTTTTATTCACACCCGTACCCCCTCCCTCAACATACTATGAGCACAGAAACTACGGTTCCTAATGCGAAGCGCCTCCTCTGGGCTGGCTTCATGGCTATCCTCGCGGCCGGCGTCGGCTTCGCCCTCCGCGGCGGCATCTTCGGCGCTTGGGCGTCCGAATACGGCTTCACCGCCTCCCAGCTCGGTGCCATCGGCGGCGCCGGTTTCTCGGGCTTCTGCTTCGGTATCATCATCGGCGGCGTGATCGTCGACAAGATCGGCTACGGTAAGCTCGTCGCCGTCGCCCTCCTGGGCCACATCCTCTCGGCGTTCGTCACCTTCGGCGCCTCGACCCCGCAGAACGCGTACGACTTCCTCTACTGGGGCATGTTCATCTTCGCCTTCGCGAACGGCACCCTCGAAGCCGTGGCCAACCCGCTCGTCGCCACGATCTTCCCCAAGCAGCGCACGCACTACCTCAACATCCTGCACGCCTCCTGGCCGCTCGGCATGGTGGTCGGCGCCATCGCCTCCTACCTCCTCGGTTCCGTGATGGGCCTCGGCTGGAAGGGTCAGCTCGCCTTCTACCTCGTCCCGACCGTCGCCTACGCGGTGATGTTCATGGGCCAGACCTTCCCGAAGTCGGAAGCCGCCGAGAAGGGCGCCTCCTTCTCCGAGATGTTCAAGGACGTCGGCATCCTGGGCTCGCTCGTCGCCTGCTACCTGCTCTCGATCTTCCTCGGTAACGTCCTCGGTCCGGTGTTCAACATCGACAACCTCGGCCTCTACCTCGCCGGCGTGCTCCTGATCGCCGTCGGTGTCATCACCCGCTTCTCGATCGGTTCCCTCCTCCTGTTCGTGCTCTTCCTCACCCACGCCCTCGTCGGCGCGGTCGAACTCGGCACCGACGGCTGGATCGAAGCCATCACGGGCAACCTCTTCACCGCCGAGCAGGGCAAGATGCTCTTCATCTGGACCTCGGCCATCATGTTCGGCCTGCGCTTCTGCGCCCACTGGATCGAGACCAAGCTCGGCCTCTCCCCGATCGGCATCCTGGTGACTTCCGCGCTCCTCGCGTTCGTCGGCCTCCAGCTCGCCTCCGGCATGGACAGCTTCGTCATCGCGCTCCTCGCCCTCGGCATCTACGCCCTCGGCAAGACGTTCTTCTGGCCCACGATGCTCGCCGTCGTCGGCGACCGCTTCCCGCGCTCCGGCGCCGTCGCGATGTCCATCATGGGCGGCATCGGCATGCTCTCCGCCGGCCTGATCGGCGGCCCCGGCCTCGGCTACGCCAAGGACCGCTTCACCGCCGAGTCCCTCCAGAAGGACGCTCCGGCCGCTTACGCTTCCGCCAAGGCTGGTTCGGAGTCGAAGTTCCTCTTCCTCGCTCCGGTGACCGCCGTGGACGGCAAGAAGCTGGAAGAAGCCAAGAAGGCCGGCGAGAAGGGTTCCGCCGACCAGAAGGCCATCGTCGCCGCCAACCAGGCCGGTGACCGCGCCACGCTGAAGGCCGACTCCTTCATCCCTCTGACCATGGCCGCGATCTACCTGCTGCTGCTCTTCTACTTCAAGAGCATCGGCGGCTACCGCGCCCTGAAGATCGAAGAGCAGGCCTAAGCGAGCCGCCCTTCCCCGCCGAAGGCCGCCCACCCGGGCGGCCTTCTTGTTTGGTAGGTTTGCGAACAGGCCCCGTCGGTTGCGTCCTAGCAAATCGGCTTCCGTCCTTCGTGCGATTGGGCTGAATGAAGCCACTCCCATGAGCACCCCGAAGATTCGCATCGCGCTGGCCGGCCTCGGCTTCGGCGCCGAATTCATCCCGATCTACCTCGCGCACCCCAACGCGGAGATCACCGCCCTCTGCCAGCGTAATCCCGCCAAGTTGAAAGAGATCGGCGACCGCTACGGCATCGCCAAGCGCTACACGTCCTTCGAGGAGATGCTCAAGGATCCCGAGATCGACGCGGTCCACATCAACACACCGATCCCCGACCACGGCCGCCAGTCCATCGCCGCCCTCAAGGCCGGCAAGCACGTGGCCTGCACGGTCCCGATGGCGACCTCGATCGCGGAATGCGAGGAGATCGTGAAGCTGGTGAAGGCGACGGGCCTGAGCTACATGATGATGGAGACGGTGGTCTACGCCCGCGAGTTCCTCTACGTGAAGGAGCTCTACGACAACGGCGAGCTCGGCCGCCTGCAGTTCCTCCAGGCCTCGCACCAACAGGACATGGAAGGCTGGCCCGGCTACTGGCCCGGCCTGCCGCCCATGTACTACGCCACGCACTGCGTCGGCCCGATGCTCGCCCTCACCCGCGCCGACGCCGAGTATGTCTCGTGCTTCGGCTCCGGCCGCATCGCCGAGGACATGATCCCGATCTACAACTCGCCCTTCGCGGTCGAGACGGCCCACATCAAGTTCCATAAGTCCGACGTCTCGGCGCGCATCATCCGCTCGCTCTTCGACACGGCCCGCCAGTACCGCGAGTCCATCGACGTCTACGGCTCGAAGCAGTCCTTCGAATGGCCGCTCATCGAAGGCGAAGAGCCGGTCCTCCACACGGCGAAGAAGCCGGAGCCGGAGATCCCGCAGAAGGTCAAGGTGCCCGACTACGCCCACCGTCTGCCGAAGGAAATCCAGTGCTTCACGACCAAGGGCGTCTACGGCGAAGGCGAAGACCACCTCTCCTTCACGCAGGGCGGCGGCCACGGCGGCTCCCACCCGCACCTCGCCAACGAGTTCATCCAGGCGCTCCTC
>CALPIW020000104.1 GCA_943323725.2 Polynucleobacter meluiroseus
ACGTCCCTACCTCAGGATTGCAGGCGGGCGGAGGTGGGGTAAGGTGAAGGCATGCTGATTCCGATCGAAGAACTGAAGATCTTGTATCAAGGAGCCATCGCGAATGTCACGGACTCACCGCCTCGCCCGGTCCTGTCGGCCGAGCGTTATCAGGGCGGGTTCGGCTTCCTCCGCAACGGCGTCGAGTACCGGTTGGCTTTCGACGCCGCCGAGTCGCCGGAGTGCATGACATTGCAGACGAACCTCGATTTCATCAGTGGTCGCGCCGGCCTGGAGGTCATGCGTCGGCATGTCGCCCAACTCAACGCGGAGAAGAAGGGCGTCAAGTTCGTCCTCGTCGAAGCCCCGGCCCCGTTCATCGTCTGCTCGGTCGAGGCGATCCTCGCGGCCTATCGTCGCATCCCTAACACCGAGGTGGCGGAGACCATCCTGCAGAGCGCGATCCGTCGGCTGGAGGACGTGACGGAAGAGATCCGTTTGGAATTAGGACGTAGAAGGTAGGGGCGCGACGGTGTCGCGACCGAGGGAAGCGGGCCATGGGGCGGACGCGTCGCCGACGCGTCCCTACCCAGAGGCAGTCAGGGCCGCCCGCGGGGCTTTATTTACCGGCACCCGCGGCCGCCTTTTTCCCCTTCCGCGCGCCCTTCGCGATATCCTTCTTCTCTTCGGGGCTCAGACTATTGGTCGGCGCATCCGGTTCATTGTGCTTCGGCATCGCAAGGCGCAGTCGCTCGATGATTTCTTTGGATTCCGGCTGAGCGGCTAGGTTCCGGTGCTCGAGCGGGTCGGTCGAATGGTCGTACAGTTCCTCGGCGCCGCCTTTCGAGCCGTAATAGGTGAAGCGGTAGCGGCCGTCCGTGACGGAATGGTTCCCGTTGTTGTAGGTGGTCAGGGTGGGGTGGTTCCACGCCAGGGTCGGATCCTTCAGCACCGGAGCGAAACTGCGCCCCTCGTTCTCGGGATTGGCGGGCAGTCCGCACAGCTCGATCAGCGTCGGGTACATGTCGAGCAGGTTGACCACCGCGTCGCTCTTCAGCCCCGGCTTGGTCACGCCTGGCACGCTCACGATGAAGGGAACCCGGTCGGACTCTTCCCAGAGGTCGGTCTTGCCGTACTTGAGTTTCTCGCCGAGGTGCCAGCCGTGGTCGCCCCAGATCATGACGATGGTATTGTCGGCGTATTTGCTCTTGGCCAGGGCGTCGAGGACGACCCCGAGGCAATGGTCGGCGTAACTGATGTTCGCGAGGTAGGCGCGTTGGGCCTGCTTGTGCAGGTTCGCCTTATCGGCGGCCTGGAAGCGCGGATCGGGCGAGAACAGTTCCTTCCCCGCCTTGTTCGTGATGTCCTTCAGGTCGTCGCGGAAGATCTCGACGGTCTTGAATTTATCCAAGGGATAGAGGTCGAAGAACTGCTGCGGGACTTCCCAGGGCAAGTGAGGCTTGGAGATCCCGAGGGCCAGGAAAAACGGCTTACCGTCGAAGTCGCGCTGGAGTTGATCGGCGGCCCATTTGCTGGAGACATAGTCTTTGGTCTGTTCGACGGGAGCGGTGACGGCCCCCCACCGGAATTCCTCCCCTTTTTCCTTCGTGGCCTTCTCGCCGCCTGCTTCCTTCGGGGTGGCGGGAGATTCGGACCAGAGCATGCCGCCGTTGTTGCCGCCGGCGTCCACGAACTCCTTGAACGCCCACTGACCTTCGTCCATGCCTTTCGCGGTCGGGTGCTTATGGAAGATCTTTCCCGTGGAGAGGGTGTGATAGCCGTGCTTCGCGAAGTATTCCGGCAGGGTCACGACATCCTTCGCCTTCGGGGCGTTCTTCAGGTTCTGCCGATTGCCGTAGACGCCAGTTGAGGCCGACTGCTTGCCGGTCAGGATGGCCGAACGGCTCGGGCAGCAGACCGTGGAGGGACAATAGGCCTTATGCAGGACAACGCCTTTTTCCTTGGCCAGCTTATCCATGTGCGGGGTGATGGCCTGGGGGTTGCCGCCGAAGCAGCCCACCCAATCGTTCAGGTCGTCGACCGCGATGAACAGCACGTTGTAGCCCTTGCTCTGATACTCGGCCACCTTCTGCCGGACTTCATCATCAGCGGCGAGCAAGGCACCGGGCGCGGCGGCCAGCAGGGTCCCCCAGAGGCATAAGCATCGGAGGAATTTCACCCCCCGGTTTTCAATGGACGTCATCGTGGTTCTTTCGATTGGGGTTGATGAAAGTATCCTGGCGGAGGGGAAGGGATTCGAACCCCCGGAACCTTGCGGTTCATCTGATTTCGAATCAGACGCAATCGACCACTCTGCCACCCCTCCTAACCAGGACTGTTGAGGAAGTCCCTGGATGGCGGGCGGGCAAGACGTAAATGAGCGGGAAAGGGGCGTTCCCGCGGGCTTTACGCCCTTCGGCACGCTTGCCAGCGATGGTTTGCCCCCTATCCCTGATTTCAACCCCGCATCACCCCATGCTCTCTCGTCTGCTCTGCCTGCTCACCCTGTGCCTCGTTTCGGTCGTCGCTTCGGCCGAGACGTTCTGGATCTGGGGCCCGAAGAACAACGTCGCGAAACAACAGGTCTGGTTCCGCACCACCTTCGAGCTGAAGGAAGTCCCGTCGATCGTCCGGCTGCAAGCCGTCGCCGACAACCACTGCGTGGTCTGGCTCAACGGCAAGCAGCTCGGCGGCTCCGATGACTGGGCCGACGCTTTCACCGCCGAAGTCGCCGGCGACCTCAAGGTCGGCGTGAACACCATCGCGATCCTCGGCCGCAACGACGGCGGCAGCGCCGCGATGTCCTGCCGCCTCATCGCGGGCAAGTCGGTGCTGGTCGAATCCGGCGCGAATTGGAAAACCTCCCTCCCCACTCCCGGCAAGGGCTGGGAGGCCGTCGCGTTCGATGACGCCAAGTGGACCCCGGCCACGGTCGTGAAGAAGATGGGCGAGGCTCCCTGGGGTAATCCTTTCGGCGGCGACAAGAAGGCGACCAGCGCCAAGCGCACCCCGAGCACGTCCGTCGCGCCGGCCGCGGAACTCATCCTGCAGCCCGGCTTCAAGGCCGAGCTCCTTTACACCGTCCCGAAGCCGGAGCAGGGCTCCTGGGTCTCGCTCGCGGTCTCGCCGGAAGGCGACCTCGTCGCCGGCGACCAAGGCGGCGTGCTCTGGCGCGTCTCCCTGAAGGACCCCGCCAAACCGGTCGTCACCAAGATCGACACGCAGTTCTTCGGCTGCCACGGACTCCTCTTCGCCCACGGCGCCCTGTACGCTTGCACGAGCGAGAAGGGCAAGGGCGACATCTGGCGCCTACGTGACGTGAAGGGAGACGGCTCCTACTCCGAGCAGACGATGATCCGCGCGCTCAAAGGTTCGGGCGAACACGGCCCGCACCAGCTCGTGCTCGATCGCGATGGCTCGATTCTCGTGGTCGGCGGCAATCACACCAAACTGCCCGACGACGAGAAGGCCGGCGCCCCGGTGAAGCGTTACGATGAGGACGACCTCCTCAAGAAGTTCGAAGACGCCAACGGCCACGCCTCCGGCATCAAGGCCGTCGGCGGCTGGATCGCCCGTATGGATAAGGACGGCAAGGACTGGGTCCGCGTGACCGCCAGCTTCCGCAATCCGTACGACTGCTCCGTCGCGCCGGACGGCGACATCTTCACTTACGACTCCGACATGGAGTGGGATATGGGCGCGCCGTGGTATCGTCCGACGCGCATCTACCTCTGCACTCCGGGTGGCGAGCTTGGCTGGCGCTCCGGCGCGAGCAACAACACCTTCCCGACGCTCGACATGCAGCCGGCGCTCGTGGACATCGGTCCGGGCAGCCCGACCGGCACCGCCATGGGCACCGGCGCGAAGTTCCCTGTCGCGTACCAGCGCGCCTTCTACGCGTGCGATTGGACCTACGCCACGCTCTACGCCATCCACCTCACGCCGGAAGGCGGCGGCTGGAAGGCCCGCAAGGAAGTCTTCGCCGCCGGCAAGCCCTTCTCCGTCACCGACGTCGTGATCCGTCCGCAGGACGGCCACATGTACGTCACCATCGGCGGCCGCGGCGGCCAGTCCGCGCTCTACCGCATCACCTACCAGGGTGCGGAATCGACGGCTCCGGCCGGCTGGTTCGAAGCTACCCCGGAACAGAAGCTTCGCCGTGAGCTCGAAGCCCTCCGCGACGTCGCCCCGTCCGCCGCCGCGCTGGATAAGGCCTGGCCGCACCTGGGTCACCCCGACCGCTGGGTCCGCTACGCTGCGCGTATCGCCGTCGAGCACCAGCCCGTCGAAAGCTGGCGTGGTAAATTCTTCCATATCAGCTGGCCGGGACAGAATCATGACCTTGCGCTCAACGCCGCCTTGGCGCTCGCCCGTTGCGGTGAGGTGAAAGACCTGGAGCCGATCGTGCGCACCATGGACGCCGTCGCGCAGACCAAGGACCTGCGTCAGCTGCAGGACCGCCAGCGCGTCTTCCAGGTCGCTTTCTCGCGTCACGGCAAGCCGGACGCCGCCACCGCGACGCGTCTTGGCCAGGAAGCCGCCGCGCGTCTGCCGTCCGGCGACAACGTGTTCGACCGCCAGCTCGCGCAGCTCGCCCTTTACCTCGGCGAACCCTCCGCTCCGGCCCGCGTGCTCAAGGCCATGAAGGTCGCGCAGCCCAGCCCGGCCGTCGTCGCCGATCCCGAGATCCTCGCGCGTCACCCCGGTTACGCCCGCGCGGCCGCCAACGCGATGGCCGTCACGCCTGCTTCGACGCGCATCGGCCTCGCTGTCTATCTCTGCCGCGCCACCGTCGGCTGGACCCCGGAACTCCGGAAGGAGTTCTTCGGTTATCTCGACGTGCTCGCGCAGGCCGAAGGCGGCAACTCGCTGAAGGGCTTCGTGCGCAACATCCGCAAGGAAGCGCTCGCCGCCGCGCCGGAAGCCGAGCGCCCCGAGCTCGAGCAGATCGCGCCGGTCGCCGCCCGTAAGCCCGCCGCGCCGATCCCGGCCGCCGCCGGTCCGGGTCGTCTCTGGACGCATGCCGAGGCCCTCAAGGCTTGGGAAGACGCCAAGGCCAAAAAGACCTTCGACTACGCGAACGGCCAGAAGATGTTCGCCTCCGCGCTCTGCTCGCAGTGTCACCGCATGGGTAATGACGGCGGCGCGCAGGGTCCGGATCTCTCCGGTCTCGGCGCCCGCACCGCCCCCGCGGACGTCCTCATGAGCATCGTCCAGCCCAGCGCCGTGCTGTCCGACCAGTATGCCAACTCCGTCATCGGCCGCGTCGACGGCGGCAAGACCATCGGCCGTATCCTGAACGAAGAAGGCGACAAACTTGAGCTCTCGGTGAACCCGTTCGATCCCTCGGTGACGATCTCCGTCAACCGCTCCGACATCCTGAGCATCGACCGCTCTTCGGACAGCCCGATGCCCGTCGGCCTGATCAACTCGCTCAACGCCCAGGAAGTCGCCGACCTGCTCGCCTATCTCGTCTCGGGCGCGAATCCGAAGGACGGGCTCTACGCGAAGTGAGCGCGACGTCGTGAGGACAGGAGCACACGAGGGCTGGAGGACCCGTGGGCACGAGGATGGGTAGGGGCGCGACGGTGTCGCGACCGTTGTCTAGGGGCAAGGCGGACGCGTCGCCGACGCGTCCCTACCCAAGGCCGCTAGGTCGTGACGCGGTCCCGACCCTGCCCATGTGAGGTGTTGGCGGTTAGCGGTTGGCGGTTGGGAACGGCAGAACGATGGCAGGGTCGATGACAGAGGGCTGTATCGATGACGGGATGAATCAGATGGAGTAAATTAAAGGGAGACGGGAAGCGGGGAAGGTGGCTGCGGATATGAATACCCCAGCTAACTATCCGGTCTCCCCTTGAGATGGTCTGGCGAAATTTGGCACACGACAGAAAAGTTCCCTCGGGATATTCCCTGGTAGATAGTACCTAGGAGATTATCGTTACC
>CALPIW020000105.1 GCA_943323725.2 Polynucleobacter meluiroseus
CTACGACCTGCCCGCCGTGCGCGGCGATCAACTCCGCCGCATCCAACTGCCCGCGGATTCGCCGCGGCGTGGCCTGCTCGGCCAAGCCAGCGTGCTCACCATCACCGCCAACGGCGTGGAGACCTCGCCCGTGAAGCGCGGTGTCTGGATGCTCGAGAAGCTCTTCGGCACGCCGCCCAGCCCACCGCCCCCTGACGTCCCACCCATCGAGCCCGATATCCGCGGGGCCACCACCATCCGTCAGCAGCTGGAAAAGCACCGCTCCGTCCAGGCCTGCGCGGACTGTCATGCCAAGATCGACCCGCTGGGGTATGCCCTCGAAGACTACGATCCGATCGGCCAGCTCCGCCGCGCCTACCCGAACGGTGCCCTCATCGATACCACCGGCGAATACCGCGGCCAGGTCGTCAAGAGCCCCGCGGATCTCCGCGCGTACCTCGTCAGAAACCCCGACCTGATGGCGCAGAACCTCTCCCACCAGCTCCTCACGTATGCCCTTGGACGTCCCCTCGGCTTCTCCGATCAACCGGCCCTGCGCCGCCTCCAGTCCGAATGGAAAGCGAAAGGCTACGGCCTCCGCGAACTCGTCCACCTCGTCACCACCAGCGAGCTGATGCGCCAGCCGTAAGCTCTTTGCTGCCGTATCCTATACCCCCCAGAAAAAGTAGTAACCAAGGACAACGAACCAAGAACATGCGCCCCACCCTCCCCCTCCTCGCTGCCCTGCTCCTCGCGCCGCTGGCCACGCAGGCCGCGGATGCGTCAACCTTATCCCCAGTCCCACCCGACGCCACGTTCAGCCAGATCGCCCAGCCCTCCGGCTTCGCGCCCGAGATGCCCAAGCTCAGCGACGTATGTATGCGGCTGTTCAGGTTGAACCAGAAAGGCGTCTCACCCGAGCGGATGCTCGACGCCGGGAGCGAGTTCCACATCACGCGTGGAGTCTGGTCCTACATCGAGGACAAATCCTTCATCGAAAAGGTTCGAGCCAAAGGCTGGGAATTCCAAGGCAGCCTATGCATGACCTTGGTCGACCCCAAGCTCGCCCTGAAGGACCGCGAGGGCAAACCCATCGGTACGAATGGGCAAAGCGACCAGCCCCTTTTCCGCGGCGATAACGCGAACCCGGAATACCGACGAGCTTACCTCGAAAGGGCGAAGCGCCTGGTCGACTTGGGCGTCACCAGTTTCCAACGTGACGAACCCGACGAAGGCTTCTTCGATTGGGGCAAGAAAGGCCGCCGCGACGCCATCCCCGACGCCGATTTATTGGAGTTCCACCGTTGGGCGCGGACCGAGATCGAAAAACACGCGGGCCGTAAACTGACCTTCAGCACCAACTGCCACAGCCAGCCGCCCTTCATGCAGGCATTCGACTATCGAATGACCGAAGTGCGTTTTCGCTCCATGGACGGAACAAAGGAAATCATCAGCCCGAGCCGCATCCGCGACATCGGTTTATCTGCCCGCAAGGAAAAGAAACTCTTCGTGCTTACCGGCCAGGAAGACAGGCCGGCCGAAGACTACCGCTGGATCTGGGCGACGAGCTACGCCACGGGTAATCTGTATATCATTCCGTGGGATCAGTTCCAGAACGTGGTCCTCGATCCGGTCACAAGAGTGCCACGCATACCGGTGAACAAACTTCCCCGCATCTTCATCCCTAAGGAGAAGTTAGCGGACCTCACGGGCTTCGTCCGCGCCAATGCCGACGTGCTCGATAACTACGAAGATGCGGCCGTCGGCGGCTACGACCTCCAGGACACCCGCTTCGGCACCGATGCGCCCGTGTCCGTCGCGGGCGGCAGCGGCAAACTCAGCGCCTTCGTCCGTGCCAAGCCCGGCGATGCCAACGCGCCCGTGGCGATCCACCTCGTCGAAAAAGACAAAGGAGCACCGACGACCCTACGTCTGTCCACCGCACGCTTCTTCGGGAAGCAAAAGTTCAAGGTCACCCTACGCGAACCGCTCCCATATGACGCGGCGCTGCATGCCCAGGCCGAAAACGAGAAGCGCTACCGCAGCCTCCTGCGCGAGACCATCCTCCCCACGACCACCGATGACGCTTCGACGCTCGTCTCTGTCCCCGCCCTCAGCCCTTGGGGCATCCTCGTAGTGGAAAAGACCCCTTGAGCAGCCCCAGAGGGGCACGAACAAGGCCGTGAAGTGACTGGTCAGCTTGCCTTAGGTAGGGATGCGATGACATCGCATCCGGCTGTCTCTAGGTAGGGCTGACCACCCTTGGTCATCCGCGGTTGAGCGAGGGCGCTCAACCCTACCTTGATACCCCTAGGTCGGCCGATGGAACCAGGGTCTTTTCGTTTATACCTCGGAACAAAGCCCCAAGAACAAGTAACCTAGAACAAAGAACCACGGACATGCGTCCCACCCTACCCATCCTCGCCGCCTTGCTGCTCGCGCCACTGGCCGCGCTGCAGGCGGCCGATAGACCGAAGCAAAAGCCCAACGTCCTCTTCATCGTTTCGGACGACCTCAAGCCGTTGCTCGGCTGTTACGGTGCGTCGTGGATCCGGTCGCCGAACCTTGACCGACTGGCGGCCAAGGGAACGGTCTTCGCGGCGAACTACTGCCAGGTGGCGTTCTGCGCGCCGACCCGGTTCAGCCTGCTCACCGGTCTGCGACCGGACAGCACCGGCGTGTATCTCAATCCGGATCAGTCGCACGACATGCTCCGCACCCGTCTGCCGGGGGTCGTGACTTTGCCGCAGCTCTTCAAAAACCACGGCTACATCACCCATCCGCTGCACAAGGTGTTTGACGGACGCGTGGTAGACCAGGGGCACGACGCGGCCTCCTGGTCAGTGCCCTACGGCCCCTGGGAAATGGCTCCCGGCGGGAAGCCCGCGCCGGGAGGTTATCAGGATCCTGCGACAAAAGCCCGGCTTGCCGAAGCCCTGAAGCAAGGCAAGCCAGCCTCCGGCCCGGCGACCGAAGCCTGCGACGTTCCGGATGACGCCTACCACGACGGCGGGGTGGCCCACACGGCAGCGAAGCGTATCCGGGAGTTTTCCAAGAAGGATCAGCCCTTCTTCCTCGCGGTCGGCTTCGTGAAGCCGCATCTGCCCTTCGTCGCCCCGAAAAAATACTGGGACCTCTACGACCGCGCCGCTCTTCCGCTCGCCCCGTTCCAGACCATGCCTGGCGGCAGTCCGCACGGCCTTTCCTTCTACGGCAGCTCGGGCGAGCTGCGGGCTTACTCAGATCTGCCCGAGACGGGACCGATCCCCGAGAAGCAACAGCGTGAGCTCATCCATGGCTATGCCGCCTGCGTATCCTACATCGATGCGCAGGTCGGTCTGCTCATGCGGACCCTGGCGGAATGCGGTGTGGCGGACGATACCATCATCTGCTTCTGGGGCGACCACGGCTGGCATCTCGGCGAGCATGGCCACTGGGGCAAGCTGACCAACTACGAGGACGCCGCCCGGGCGCCGCTGATCATTTCCGCACCCGGTGTCGCCGGCGGCCGACGGGTCGCCTCCCTGACCGAGTTTCTCGATGTCTATCCGACTCTCTGCGAACTGGCCGGCTTGCCGGTTCCGGCCCACGCCCAAGGCAAGAGCCTGGTCCGCCTGATGCGCGGCGAAGACGTGATCCTTCACCAAGCCGCGCTCACCCAGATGAGCCAAGGAAGAGGGAAAAACGGGACGATGGGCTGGTCGATCCGCACGCCGCGGTATCGCTACACCGAATGGCGGACCGCCGATTTCAGCGCGGACAAGCCCATTTTCGGCGATCAGGCAAAGGCCTTTGAACTCTACGACTACGAGTCCGATCCGCTGGAACGCGAGAACCTCGCTAACAATGCCGGGTACGCCGCCCTCGTGAAACAGCACCAAGCCCTCTTCGATCAAATGCTGCCGCATGTGCCAGCCCGCAAATAACCATGAAATCCTTTTTCCAGCTCATCAGTCTCCTGACGTTATCCCTGGCGGTCCCGGCCGACGCCATCGAACGCCCCACAGTCCCTTTACGCGAAACCATTGCCGGCCTCCGCATCGAAGCACGAACCTATCCCGACCAAGCCGCCACCGAGTGGCAGTTCCGACTCCGCGCGCCCGCCGCAGGCGAATCTCCGCTTTACGAAAACCTGAAGTCGGCCGACTTCGAAGTCGCCTTCCCTTCCGGCGAGCCGGTGACGCTGCACTGGAGCAAAGGCAGCCACTCCGATCCGGGCGACTTCGAGCCTAAGACCGAAACACTCACCACCGGGAAGACCTTCTCCCTGGAGTCCTTCGGCGGCCGTTCCTCGGACGGCGTGATGCCTTACTTCAACCTCTCAAGCGAGGGCGGCGGACTCATCGTGGCCATCGGCTGGACGGGTGACTGGAAGGCCTCGTTCACCCTTGAAAGCGACGGTAAGTTGAGGGTTGTCGCCGGACTTAAGCGCACGCGCTTCCGACTCGCACCCGGTGAAGAGGTACGACTGCCCTCAATCGTGGCGATGAACTATCGCGGCGACCAGATGGCCGGCCAGAACCAGTTCCGCCAGCTCATGCTCAAGCAATTCACGCCGCGGAACCACCCCCCGATGACCCTCATGCCGGTGCAGGCCGGCGTGCATGGCATCCTCCCCTTCAACGGCACCACGGAAGAAAAGCTCGTGAAGCTCGCCCATGATATCGCCGCGCTGAAATTGCCGCTTGATTGCTATCACCTCGACGGGGGCTGGAACGAAGGCGGCTTTCCTAAAGGCCAGGGCAATCCCCATGCCGACCCCGGCCGCTTCCCGAACGGACTCGCCCCCGTGGGCGCAGCGGTGCGCCAGACGGGGATGCGTTTCCTTGCTTGGTTAGAGCCGGAGCGTGCCATGCGCGGCACCTGGCTCCACCGCGAGCATCCCGATTGGCTGCTAAGACCCACCGGTACTCCCGAGAGACTTCGCTATCAAGAACGGGATGGCTTCCATCTCCTGGACCTTGGCAATCCAGAGGCACGGAAGTGGGCCATCGAATCCATCTCGGAAGAGATCCGTCGCTCGGACCTGAGCTTCTATCGTCAGGATTTCAACCTCTACCCCGCCTACTTCTGGCATACCGACGAGAAACCGGACGAGGTCGGCCTACGCGAGATCCGCCATATCAACGGGCTCTACACCTTCCTCGATGAACTCGCCCGGCGACACCCGAGCCTGATCCTCGACAACTGCGCGGCGGGAGGCCGTCGTCTCGACTTCGAGATGATGCGGCGCTGCATCGTCCTCTGGCGCAGCGACAGCACGTGGGGCGCCAAGACTTTCCCCCAGAATGTCCAAGCCATGACCCACGGCCTTTCCTACTGGCTGCCGCTGCACGGACTGGGCGCCGCCGCCACCGACGATCTCGCCCTTCGGAGCGGGATGGGAGCCTGCGGGGGATTCTCGATCAACTACCGTGACCCGAAGGCCGTCCTCGCCCTGCGTAAGTACCTAGATCGTTATCTCAAGATCCGCCCGATCTTCACCGGAGACTACTACCCGCTGACCGCCCACAGCCTCGATAAGACGGCTTGGATCGCCTGGCAGTTCCATCGCGCAGATCTTAACGAAACCCTCGTGCAGGCGTTCCGTCGTCCGGAGTCCACAAGCGAGACGCTCACCGTCAAACTCCAAGGCCTCATCCCGCAGCAACGCTACGAGGTCGAGAACCTCGACGGCGGCAAAGAAGTCCGTACCGGCGCCGAACTCATGCAAGGCCATGTGATCACGCTTCGCGAGAAGCCCGGCTCCACCGTCCTGCTGATCAAGGCGGTGAAGTGATCGGGAATCTGCCTTAGGTAGGGACGGCTCTCCGAGCCGTCCGTTCGCCAAGCGAGATTCGAACCTCGAACGGCCCAACGGCGGGCTCGGAGAGCCCTCCCTACCCACATACGATTGGTAGGGCTGACCACCCTTGGTCAGCCGCGGTTGAG
>CALPIW020000106.1 GCA_943323725.2 Polynucleobacter meluiroseus
CGGGGTCGGGATGGGGTCGGACCCTAGAAAAACCCCTAAATCGTTTGCTAAACCTCGGCGAAACGGCTTTGGCATCTGTTCTGCAAATTACCCGACGTCCCCACGTACCACCCTCTACCCAAACACCCACCATGGCTAAAAACACCAAACCCAGCGTCAAGCCCCTCGGCGATCGCGTCCTCCTCCAGCGCATCGAAGAGGCTGAAGAAATCAAGGGCGGCATCATCATCCCTGACTCCGCCAAGGAGAAGCCGCAAGAAGCCAAGGTCATCGCCCTCGGCACCGGCGCCCTCGACAAGGACGGCAAGAAGGTCGCCTTCAACGTCAAGGTCGGCGACAAGGTCCTCGTCGGCAAGTATGCCGGCACGGAAGTGAAGCTCGACGAAGTGATCTACCTCCTTCTCCGCGAAGAAGAGATCCTCGCCGTCATCGAATAATCTCACCCCTAACTCTCAAACCACACCACTATGTCCAAGAAGCAGATTCTGTTCGACGAAGCCGCGCGCCGCAAGGTGCTCAACGGCGTCTCCATCCTCGCCCGCGCCGTCAAGGTCACCCTCGGTCCCAAGGGCCGCAATGTGATGATCGACAAGAAGTTCGGCGCCCCGAAGGTCACCAAGGACGGCGTCACCGTCGCCAAGGAGATCGAACTCGACGATCCCTACGAGAACATGGGCGCCCAGATGGTGCGCGAAGTGGCCTCCAAGACCGCCGACAAGGCCGGTGACGGTACCACCACCGCGACCGTCCTGGCCGAAGCCATCTACAAGGAAGGCCTCCGTTTCGTCGCCGCCGGCGCCAACCCGATCTTCGTCAAACGTGGCGTCGACAAGGCCACCGAAGCCATCGTCAAGGAACTCGCCGTGATCTCCAAGAAGGTCAAGGACCGCAAGGAGATCAAGCAGGTCGCCACCGTCTCCGCCAACTGGGACGAGTCCATCGGTGACATCATCGCCGAAGCCATGGACCGCGTGGGCAAGGACGGCACCATCACCGTCGAAGAAGCCAAGACCATCGAGACCACCCTCGACGTCGTCGAAGGCATGCAGTTCGACAAGGGTTACCTCTCCCCGTACTTCGCGACCAACGCCGAGACGCTCGAGGCCATCCTCGAAGACGCCTACATCCTCCTCTACGAGAAGAAGGTCAGCGCCATGAAGGACCTGCTGCCTCTCCTTCAGGAAGTCGCCAAGACCGGCAAGCCGCTCCTGATCATCGCCGAGGAGATCGAAGGCGAAGCCCTCGCCACCCTCGTCGTCAACCGCCTCCGCGGCACGATCAACGTCTGCGCCGTCAAGGCCCCGGGCTTCGGCGACCGCCGCAAGGCCATGATGGAAGACATCGCCGTCCTCACCGGTGGCCGTTTCGTCACCGATGACCTCGGCATCAAGCTCGAGTCCGTCAAGGTGGCCGACCTCGGCCGCGCCAAGCGCATCGTCGCCGACAAGGAGAACACCACGATCATCCAGGGCGCCGGCAAGTCCGCCGACATCCAGGGCCGCGTGAAGCTCATCCGTCGCCAGATCGAAGAGACCACCTCCGACTACGATAAGGAAAAGCTCCAGGAACGCCTCGCCAAGCTGGCCGGCGGCGTCGCCGTCATCCACGTGGGTGCCGCGACCGAGACCGAACTCAAGGAGAAGAAGGACCGCGTCGACGACGCCCTGCACGCCACCCGTGCGGCCGTCGAAGAAGGCATCGTCCCCGGCGGTGGTGTCGCTCTCCTGCGCACCGTCAAGGCCATCGACTCCGTGATCAACTCCCTCGCCGGCGACGAAAAGATCGGCGCCCAGATCGTCCGTAAGGCTATCGAAGAGCCCCTCCGCACGCTGTGCTTCAACGCCGGCGTCGAAGGTTCCCTCATCGTCCAGGAAGTGATGCTCAAGCACAAGGGTGCCGAGGGTTACAACGTGGCGACCGGCGCTTACGAAGACCTCATCAAGGCCGGCGTCGTCGATCCGACCAAGGTCACCCGCACCGCGATCATCAACGCCGCCTCCGTGGCCGGCCTGCTGCTCACGACCGAGTGCCTGATCACGGACATGCCCGAGGACAGCAAGCCTGCCGCGGGTGGTCACGACCACCACGACCACTGAGGTCGCTGAGCGATCGCTCCCTGAACACGGCGCCCATTTGGGCGCCGTTTTTTTTGGCCGAGTGGGCCGCCGCCCGCCGGGTTCTTTTATTTTTACGACAGTCCAGCCGCTGCCGCGGTCGGGATTGCCCAGTTTTTGACGATTCTACGGGTTGCTTCCGCACCTTCCAGACTTTGGCTTGTTGCACACCCCTATGCGCTCCTTCGTCGCCTTCCTGTCGGCCTACTTCGCCGTCCTCGCCTCCGCCGCGCCGACCTCTGGTCCGGTCCGCGTCCTCTATCTCGACGCCTCGGGCGAAGAGCAGTCCGCCGTCGGCCCGCTGCACTCGCTGATGGCTGAGCTCGGCCGCGATGCGATCTGGTTCGACTACGCGACCGGCGCGACTCCCGACGCCGCCACGCTCGCGCGTTACGACGTCCTGGCGGTGAAAGCCCCCGCCGCCGTCTCCTCCCTCCCGGTACTCATCGTCAAGGCCGACACCGCCGCGGCCGCTTTCCGTGCCGAGCTCGAAGCCGCGCTCTCGGCCGACCGCAAGGCCGCCTGGCAGGCGTTCCTCGCCCAGCGCGAGCCCGAGGTCCGTGAGAAGAACGGCAACGTCGCCAACTACGAGAAGCGCCCCGAGCCGCTGACCTTCCAGAAGCCTTTCTCCGTCAAGGGCAGCATGGAGCGCACGCAGGTCCCCGCCGATCTGAAGCTGGTGCTCTTCGCTTCCGAGCCCGACATCATGAAGCCGATCGCGTTCGCCTGGGATGCCCGTGGCCGCCTCTGGGTCGCCGAGACCCGCGACTACCCGCACGGCGTCATGGAAGACCAACAGAAGGGCAATGACTCCATCAAGATCTGCGAAGACACCGACGGCGACGGCAAGGCCGACAAGTTCACGGTCTTCGCCGACAAGCTCAACATCCCGACGAGCCTCGTCTTCGCCAACGGCGGCGTAATCGTCTCGCAGTCCCCGAATTTCGTCTTCCTCAAGGACACCGATGGCGACGACAAGGCCGACGTCCGTCAGGTCATCATCACCGGCTGGGGCATCCGCGACACCCACGCCCAGGCGAGCAGCCTCTCCTACGGCTACGACAACTGGCTCCGCGGCGCGGTCGGCTACAGCGGCTTCACCGGCGAGGTCGGCGGCGAGAAGAAGAACTTCGCGATGGGCAGCTACCGCTTCACCGCGGATGGCTCCCAGCTCGAGTTCCTCCACCAGTTCTCCAACAACACCTGGGGTTACGGCGCCAATGCGGCCGGCGACTCCTTCGGTGGTACGGCCAACAACGCCCCGATCTTCTTCGGCGGCATCCCGGCCACGGCCTGGGCCAAGGGTTCCCGCGGCATGTCGGCCAAGAAGATCAACGTCGTCGACAAGGCGCATACGATCACCCCGAACTTCCGTCAGGTCGACGTGATGGGCGGCTGGACCGCTGCGGCTGGAGCGACCTTCATCTACTCTCCGCACCTGCCGGAGCGTCTGCAGGGCAAGGCGATGGTCTGCGAGCCGACGATGAAGCTCATCGGCCTCATGGACGTCCAGCCCGCCGGCGCCGGCTACGTCGCCAAGGACGGCTACAGCCTTGTCGCCAGCTCCGACGAATGGATGTCCCCGGTCTTCGCCGAGGTCGGTCCCGATGGCGCCATCTGGTTCGCCGACTGGCAGAACTTCATCATCCAGCACAACCCGACCCCGAGCGTGAACCGCGGCGGCTACGACGCCAAGATCGGCGTCGGTGGCGCGCACGAGAACGACCTGCGTGACCACGCCCGCGGCCGTATCTACCGCATCGTCTGGGATAAATCCGGCGCCGTCGCCAAGGCTGCGCAGGGCGAATCCTCCTCCGAGCTCCTCGCCGGTCTCTCCGGTGGCACGCAGTATGGCCGCCTCCGCGCCCAGCGCCTGATCGTCGAAGGCAAGAAGCAGGACCTCGCTCCGGCCCTCCGTGAGCTCGTGGCTAAGTCCTCCGCCGACGTCGTCGCCATCCACGCCCTCTGGTCGTTGCACGGCCTTGGCGAACTCGACGCCGCCACCCACCAGGCCGCGCTGCTCTCCGCTTCATCCGAGCTCCGTCGCAACGCCATCCGCGCCCTCGGCGCCGATGCCGCCGCCCAGAAGCTCTTCTACGGAGCGGGAGTCGTGGCCGACAAGGCCCCGGCCACCCGACTGGCCGCCCTCGTGAAGCTCGCTGATTTCCCGACTTCCCCGGAAGTCCAGACGCTCGTCCGCCAGCTCGCTGCCGATCCGGCGGTGAAGTCCGACGAATGGCTCAACGAGGCTTCCCGCCTGCTCGCCAAGAAGCACAAGACCGCGACCTACGTCGAAGGCCCGAACCTCCTGCCTAACCCCGGCTTCGAAGAGGTCGCTGACGACAAGAAGACCCCGCTCGGCTGGAAGCGCCGCGACTACGGCCAGCGCGCGGGCAACAAGGACGCCAACTGGGGCATCGTCATCGACCCGAAGAACGTGCGCTCCGGCAAGCACGCCATGCGCGCCATCACCCGTGGCGAGGCCGACACGAGCTTCTTCGCCGACGTCGATCTCAAACCGAACACCGACTACCGTCTCAGCGCCTGGATCAAGACCCATGCCATGCGCGGCAAGGCCAGCCTCAATGATCACATCGGCCGTGCCGAGACCGAGAAGGTCACCGCCCGCGAGTCCGACTGGACCGAGGTCGAGGTCGTCTTCAACAGCGGCAAGCGCACCAAGGCCAGCATCAACCTGCTGCATGTCGCCACCGGTGATTCCTTCTACGACGACGTCCGCCTCTCGGAACTCACCGTCGCGGGCGAGGCTGTGGTGACCACCGGCGTGCCGGCCCGCGGAGCGGACATCTTCTGGAAACATCCCACGGCCGCTTGCGCCATCTGCCACATGGTGGGAGGGAAGGGCAGCGCCATCGGACCCGCGCTTGACGGCATCGCCACCCGCGCGACGCCCGCCTACATCCACGAATCCCTGGTCGAGCCCAATAAGGTGCTCGCGAAGGGTTATGAGAAGCTGGGCGTCTCGCCGATGCCTCCGATGGGCCTGATCCTCAAGCCGCAGGAGCTCGAGGACGTGAAGGCCTACCTCCAGACGCTGAAGTAAGCCGACGGCCCTGGCCCCAATCTGATTGATTCGGGGCGAGGGCTATCTATCTCTTTCGGTTATGTGTTCCGTCGAACTGAAGAAGCCGATGCATCCGCTGGCCGTCATGGGCTCGCTGATCGCCGTGACCCTCGTGTCGGCCGCGTTGCTTTACTTCGGCGTCCCCGGTACCGCGTTCCACGGCATGAAGTCCGGCGTGTTCTTCCCGATGGACGTCGAGTTCGACGACGCGCGTTTCATGGATCACCAGATCAAGTGCACCTCCGCTGAGGTGACCGCCGAGGTGCGCAAGGCCTTGCTCAAGGTGAAGCCCGACTACCCGGTGGCCAAGGCCTCGGTGTTCCTGACCAACTATCCGTCGGGTTATAAATTCCACGTCACCTACGCCAGCTACTACGGCCAGCACTTCTCCTTCAGCGCTGAGAAGTGGTTCCGCCGCGGCGCTCAGGTCGGCGAGCCGACCATCGATGCCGAGATCAAGGCCAAGGACGACGCGTTCGAGAAGGCTATCCGCGACGCCATCGAGGCCTACTTCAAGTCCAAGGGCGCGCACGGCTGAGGCAAGGGTAGGAGCAGCTTCAGTCGTTTATGCGGCTTGGCGATTTCCTCGCCCGCGCCCTTGGTCGTCACTTCTTCCCCTTCGCTTCCTTGATCCGCATTTCCTTGGTCGCGGGGCGAGCCTTCAGCGCCGCGGCCCAGGTGGGCTGATCGCCTTCC
>CALPIW020000107.1 GCA_943323725.2 Polynucleobacter meluiroseus
CATGCAGACGGGTTCCCAGAGGTCGGCGTGGAAGGCGGGCTTGGTCCAGCCGGTCGCGCCATCCGCGGCGTAGGCCACGAGCTTGCGGTTGGGCTTGGCGACCGTACGCGAGACGAGCATGACTCGTCCGTCCGAGAGTTCCGCGACCACGGATTCGTTCGGGCCGCCGAGCTCCGGCTGATTGGGCATGGCCACCTCGCCCGCCTGCCACGTCCGGCCGCGATCGTCGCTGACGATCGTGCCGGCGAACGAAGGGCCGTGATCGCCGACCTTGCCATAGGCGAGCCACACGGGGACGACCATACGGCCGGACTTGAGCTGGATGCCGTGGCCAGGGCCGGTCGCGATGACTTTCCAATCCTGATATTTCCGGAAGGGCTCGAAGACGGCGGTGATTTCCGTCGGCGCCGACCACGTGAGGCCGTCGTCCGTCGAACGACACAGGAACGCGCGCGCGTAGTTGACGCAATAGAGCAAGGTGATGACGCCGGTCTCGCGATCGGCGACCATGACCGGATTGTTGACGGCCTGCTCTTTCTCGCCGCCGGTCTTCTTACGCGGGTTGCCTTCGAGGCGCGGACCATGGTGCCCGAGCTGCGTCGCCGCCGACCACGTCACACCGCCATCGACCGAGCGGCGCAGCCGTACCTCGATCTCACCCCAGTCCGACTTCCCGTCGCGCCGGGCTTCGCAATAAGCGAGCAACGTGCCCTTCGGCGTGACCAGCAAGCCGGGGATGCGGTAGACCTTCACGCCGTCCATCCCGAACGGAAAGACGTCGGCCTGCTCGAAGGTCTGCGCCTCCGACCGGCCAGCCAGGAGCATGAGGACGAGCAGGGTGAATCGCTTCATGCGCCCACCATGCCCCGTCCCCGCCCCCTCCGCAACCCGAAGGTAGGGTCGGGACCGCGTCACGACCTCGCTGCCTCGGCCTCGGGTAGGGACGGCTCTCCGAGCGGTCCGTTCATTTCATCGGCGGGCGCAGAAAGCCACGCCCTTCCCGGCCGTTCAGGCGAGGCCGCGGAGCGAGGCGGCGAAGCGGGCGTGGACGAAGTCCATCGCCCGGCGCACCTTCGCGCGGGCGGCCGCCTGGTCGCGATCGATCTCGAACAAGGTCGCGGCGAGCTGCTCGACCGGGGTCTCGTCCATCTCGAGCAGCCATTCCGGGAGGCCGATGTCGCGGAACATCCAGCACTTGGGGGAATGGAACTCAGAATAGGTGTGGATGACCGGAGTGCCGTTCGCGAGGGCGATGATCGGCGCATGCGGCTCATGGCAGACGACGGTGTGCGCGCGGGCGAAGACCGAGGCGGCCTCGTCCGCGTTCCAGAAGGCCGGCAGGTTGACGACCTGACGACGGATCTCGGCGGGCAGCGGATCGTGGAGCAGGCGCTTATTGTGCGCCATCTCCTTGAAGGTCTCGGGCGCGATCAGCACCTTGCCGCCGGACCGGCGTACCCAGCGCGTGATGAGCTCGCGGTATTTGGCCGCCCGTCGCTCGTCGTCGGCGACCTGCGCCGGCGTGGGGTGCAACGGGTTGAGTTTCTCGGGACGAGGATCGTCGACGCCCGGCGCCTTGGGCGTGTTGGTACGGAGGTGCACGGTGATGAAGCGCCGCTCTTCCAGACCGAGCGCGCGCATCGTGGCGAGGCCGCGCGCATCGTCCCGCACGTCGATGCCGAAGCAACCGTCAGGCCCGAAATCCAGCACCCCGGGCCGCACGCCCGCGGCGCGCAGGATGCCGAGCGTCTTGGTCTCGCGCGTATAGACGAACTCGGCGCCGTTCAGGAGCGCGATCCGCTCCGCCGCGCCGGGACCGCTCACCATCGTCGGGAAGAATGACTGCCCGAAGAGCCCGTATTTCTTCCCATGCTTCCGACAGAACTGCATATAGGAGAGATCTTGGCCCATCCCGGAATTCCGGATGAAAAGATCGCTCTCGAGGATCGCCCGCCGCAACGCCTCGTCGCGTTCGGTCTGGCCGTCGAGCTTGCCTTGCAGGATCCGCACGCGCGGAAAGCGGGCCTGCAGCATCGCCGTGACGCGTTCGTCCAGCTTCATCGCCCAGAGGGTCACCTGCGCGGCGGGCAGATGCTCTTCGAGCAGACGTAACGTCCCCGGCGTGTGCCCGATGTCGCCGATGTTCACGGTGTCCCAGGCGGATTGCAGGACGATCCGAGGCGCGGGCCGGCGACCGACGCAACCGGTGCCGACCGCAGCGGCGAACAAGGTCAGGAGGAAATCGCGGCGGGGAAGCATGGCTGAGTCCCGAGCCTGGCGAACCCGTTCGGCGGCTCAAACCGATTCGACCCGCCGGCGATGCCGAGACAGGGACAGCATCACGTGCCGTCCTCGTTGCCTTAGGTAGGGTCGGGACCTAATTGTCTTGAGGCAGGGACGCGTCGGCGACGCGTCCGCCCCTACCCCACCCCTCACGAAGAGACCACGTAGAACCCCTCGCGGCGGAAGATCTCGGCCACGGCGGCCTCGCGCGCCTTGGAATCCGTCCGCAAAGGCCGCGCGAGTCCGTAGATCTCCTTCTTCACCGAAGGCTTCAGCCCGTCAAGGTCTGCCAGGCGCGTGGCGAGCTCGATCGGGCGGATCCCATACTTATGGATCCAACCACGCTGCGACTTGTACTTCAGGAGGTGCTGCAGGTAACGCTCTTCGGTCGGGAGGCCGGTCTCGCCGACATAGATGACCTGTTTCGGCGACTTCTTGCCTTCGCCATTGGCCCTTAGGACCCGATTCTTGTCCGCCGGAGTAAAGTGCTTCAGCGGCATCAACAAGCCGGCGTACACGATGCGTTGCGGGGTGCTCTTTTTCTTGGCCATGAGTGCACCATGCCCAATCCCCTCGCCCTCGCAACCCAAGGTAGGGACGGCTCTCCGAGCCGTCCGCTCCTTAGCCCTCGCGGTCGCGACACGGTCGCGCCCCTACCCTTCCTCGCGCCCACAGGTTCTCCACGTGTCCCCTCGCGGCTTCGCCGCGCCGATCGTCGCAAAGAAAAAGCCCGCCCGGCTTTCGCCGGACGGGCTTTGGGTTCGGGCTGAGCGTGAACCTGCTTTAGAAGTTCGCGCGCACGCCGAAGCTGAGCGTGTTGTCGGCGCGGCCCAGGCCGAGCACCGAATCCTCCGTGGCGTAGGTCAGGTGAACGGTCACATATTCCACCGGCGTGTAAGCCAGGGTCAGGCCGACGGAGAAAGGCGAGCCGTCGAAACGCTCCGCCAAGGCGGTGCGAGCGGAGGCGGTGGAGAAGCCCTTATCCGTATCGAAATCGCTGAGGAACTTGTTCGCCGAGAGGATGGCGGTGAAACCTTCGCCCAGGGGGCGAGCATAACTGGCTCCGAGGACGAACTGCTGGTTGCGGAAGGCGTCGCCGACGAAGCCGCCCTTGGTCCGACCGGTGGTCTGGCCGTAAGCGAGGGAGAGTGTGACGATGCCCTGTTCGATGTGCATGTCATATTCGGCTCCCACGGCGAAACGGCGGGCGCCGACTTCCACGTTGAGGCCGGAAACCAAGTCGAATCGATCGGAGGTGGCATCGGCAAAACCCAGGGTCATGCGCGCGCCGTCCCAGACCTTGGCCTTGATGCCATAGGACATGCCGTCGAAGTCATCGACGTCGCGGGCGATCATGAAGTTATCGGCGGTGAGCGAGAAGCTGTCGGCGGGAGCCTTGACCGAGGTGGTCTCGGCTTGGGCGGCGGCGGCAACGAGGAGGAGCGGGAGTAGGGATTTCATGGCGGTGCCGATGGTGCCCGCGGCCAGATGCCTTCAAGTAATTCTTGAGCGTTTCCTGTATCCACAATCTATTGTCACCAGACCGCCATCCGCCTGTGACAATCGATGCGGCTTAGTGCTCCTCTCTTGCCAACCGGCCAACCGATCAACCGGCCAACTAACTCAGCATTATTCTGGCCCACTGGGCCTCCGAGCCTCTGTGCCTCTTATGTCTCCCCCTTGCCCACTTGTCACCGTGCCAGCGTGCCCACGTGTCGCCGTGTCCACTTGCCCCCTCTCGGTTCCACCGCACCATCACCCACATGCCCCAGCTGACTGACCGTCGTTCTTTCCTGCGCACCCTCGCCGGCGCGACCGGCGCCGCCGCGATCTCCGTCGGCTGCGCAAGCCGGCCGACCGCGACCCGGATCGTTGATACCCATACGCACTTCTATGACCCGACCAGAGGTCAGGGCGTACCATGGCCGCCCAAGGACAGTTTCCTCGATCGTCAGGTGCTCCCACCCGATTGGCAACGGGTCGCCGCCCCGCACGGCATCCGCGAGACGGTGGTGGTCGAAGCGAGCGCCTGGCCGCAGGACAACGACTGGATCCTGCGTCTGGCCGACGATCATCCATGCATCGTGGGCTTCGTCGGCAATCTCCGACCGGCCGATGGCACCTTTGCCGGAAATCTGCGCCGCCTCGCCGCCCACCCGCTCTTCCGAGGGGTACGCATCCCGGCGGGCAAACTGAGCGCCGAGCTCACCGACCCGACCTTCGCCCGCCATCTCAGCCTGCTCACGGACCATGGCCTCGCCTTGGACATCAACGGGCTCGGTGATTTCGCGGGCGCCGTCCGACTCGCCCGCTCCTTCCCCGGCCTGCGCATCGTCGTCGATCACGTTGGTAATGTCCGTGATCCCGCCGCGCCGGACCAAGCCTGGCTCGAAGGCATGCACCGCCTCGGCGCCGAACCGAACATCTACTGCAAGCTCTCCGGAATGGTCGAACCCGTGAAGACGCCGCACGGCGCGGCGCCCACGAACGTGGCTTACTATCGGCCCACGCTTGATCACGTCACCGCCTCGTTCGGGCCGAGGCGCGTGTTCTATGGAAGCAACTGGCCCGTCTCCGACAAAGGCGCGCGCTATGCGGATGTCTTCGGCCTCGTGGCCGACTATTACGCGGAGCGCACCGCGGAAGACCGCGAGCGGTTCTTCTGGCGCAACTCTCTCGACGCATACCGCTGGGTCTCCCGCGGCGCCTGAGAAGCCAGGGCCTGAATCAACTTGCCCCCTCGCGTCCTCGACTACCCCTACCCCTATCCCGACCCCTACCCCTAATCTCACCTTTGCACTTTTGCACCTTTGCACATTTAAATAACCCATGCCCCGGTTGCTCGCCCTACTCCTCCTGTCCCTCGGCGGTCTCACCGCCGCGGAGACGCGTCCGCTGATCATCGCCCATCGCGGCGCCAGCGGTTACCTACCCGAGCACACCCTCGCGGCCAAGGCCCTCGCGTACGGACAAGGCGCCGACTTCCTCGAGCAGGACGTGGTCCTCAGCAAAGACGGCGTTCCGGTCATCTTCCATGACACCCACATCGACACCACGACCGATGTCGCGAAGAAATTCCCGGGACGGCAGCGCGCGGACGGACGTTTCTACGCGCTCGATTTCACGGTCGCCGAACTGAAGCAACTCAACGTCACCGAGCGCTTCAACCCCAAGACCGGTAAGGCCGCTTTTCCGAAGCGCTTCCCGGTCGGCGTAGGCTCGTTCCAGGTCGTGACGCTCGAAGAGGAGATCCAGTTCATCCAAGCCCTGAACCGTTCCACCGGACGCCACGTCGGCCTCTACCCCGAGCTCAAAGCTCCCGCCTGGCATCGTCAGGAAGGACGCGACCTCTCCGCGGCGGTGCTACCCCTCCTAAGGAAATACGGCTACGACGCCAAGGACTCGGCCTGCTACTTGCAGTGCTTCGAATATGCCGAGATCAAACGACTGCGCGGTGAGCTCGGCTGGAAGGGCAAGTTGATCATGCTCCTTGGCGGTAAGGGCAAAGGACCCGGCGAGACTGACTTCACGTATCTGCAGACCGACGCCGGTCTGGCCGAGCTCGCCCAGCTCGTCGACGGCATCGG
>CALPIW020000108.1 GCA_943323725.2 Polynucleobacter meluiroseus
AAGCTCCTCGCGCTGCGCGACCAGCGGCCGCAGCCGTCGCGCGACGACAAGAACCTCCTCAGCTGGAACGCCCTGCTCGTCGGTAACCTCGCCAAGGCCGGCTGGATCCTCGGCCGTAAGGATTGGGTCGAGCTCGCGCTGGAGACGGAAGCCTTGCTCTGGACTCGTTTCGCCCGCGAAGACGGCGGGCGTCTGCTCTCCGTCGCGCATGGTGACAAGACCACCCTCGACGGCAACCTGAGCGACTTCGCCTGGCTCGCCGAAGCCGAGCTCAGCCTCGCTGCCTACGCGCCCTGGGCTCGACCTGGCACGACGCACCCTTACGCCGCGCGCGCCGAACGTCTCCTGGGCGCCGCGCTGGAACGCTTCGGCGATCTGCACGCCGTCGGCGCCTTCGTCGTGCCGGCCGAGCGTGACGACCTTTCCGTCCGCCAGAAGGACTGGTTCGACAACGCCGTCCCGGCGGGCAACTCCTCCCTGCTCCACGGTTTCGGCCAGCTCCAGATGCTTTCCGCCGACCCGCGCTGGGCCCGCGAGTTCGCCGACCTGTCCACCGCGTACGGCGGACTCTGCAAGAACGTCCCCAACGGCGTCGCCCATGCCTTGGACGGCATCGCCCGCTTCGCCCTCGGCCATGCGACGGTGAAGTCCGCCGGCGGCTGGGATGACCTGCGTGCCGCGCTCAACGGCGACGGCCAGACCGCTCCGCACGACCGCCCTTACCGTCACGTCTTCCTCGTCACGGAGCCCGCCACGGCAGGTTTCGCCGTCTGCGTAGGCCAGACCTGTCTCGCCCCCGTCCGGACCGCCCAAGAGGCCGCCGCGAGCCTCTGACGACCAATCCGCTCTTGCCCGCTCCGTGCGGAGCGGGAACATCGGTTCAGGCATGTCAGCCGACCCCCACTACGTCTACGGCCAAGGGCAGAGCTCGCGCTCCAGCTATCCTATCCTGCTGGGGACGGTGACGGTCGAAGTCATCGGCTACAAAGAGCGCCGCTACCGCCCCAACTGGCGCCGGATCGGCCTGCTCTTCCCGGTCTTCCTCCTGCTGCTCTGGGTCGCGCTGTCCGAGGCCAACTACTTCAAGGAGCGCTTCATGAACGGCATCCCGTCGACGCGCCGGGCCGACATGTACCTCTACCTGCCCGACACGGCGGCCAACTCCGCCGCGAACCTCTTCCTCAACAAGGAGGAGATCCGTCTCCGCGAGCGCGCGAAGCTGCTGTCGGCCAAGGATTCCTACGGACGGTCGGCGCACCTCTACCGCAAAGGCGAATACTTCGTAAGCGTCGCCAAGGAGGCCCTCACCCGACAGGATTACGCCGAGTTCGCCCGTTACATCGGCACCGGCGCGCAGCTGAGCCCGGCCAACCTCGAAGCCCAGCGGCTGTGCGCCGACCTCTTCTTCGTGTTCCAGCGCCCGCTCGACGCTTACCAGCTGCTCGAGGAGTCGCTCGTCTTCGCCAAGCAGGACCGCGAGTACTTCCGCTACTACGTCCAACGCTGCTTCATGCTGGACCAGGACGCGCGTCTCATCGCCACGGCGACGAAGCATCTGGCGGACCCGGCGGTCGCCGAGGAGATCCGCGCCGACCTCCGCCTGGCCGCCGCGCAGGCCCACTTCCTCCGCGGTGACTTCGCGGACGCCGCGCGCCTGATCAAGGAACACCGCCTCGACCAGACCGCCGACGGTTACCTGCTCAACTGCCAGCTGCTCTGGGAAAGCGGCGACCGCGAGGGCGCGCTCGCCGAACTCGACGCGGCGCTGGCCGTCTTCCCCGCCGGCGTCCGCCTGCTCGAGATGAAGGCCCGCTGGCTGAAGGACAGCGGTGAATTCCGCCGGGCCCAGGACACCCTTGACCTGCTGAGCATCAGCCAGCCCGGCCGACCAGGCCCGCTCATCCAGTCGCTCTACCTGCTGCCGGGTGAAGCCAACCGCGCGCGCCGCGAGGCCTTGCTCGAGAAGATCGTGGCCACGTTCGGCAACCAGGAGCAGCCGATGCTGGACCTCGCCCGCTTCGGCAACGACACCGCGGACGTCGCGCTCACCGCCCGGCTGGCGAAGCTCGCGCTCGAGCGTAAGTTCAGCAACCGCGTCCGCTTCGACCTCGTCCACGTGGAATGCCTGCTCAACGCCGGTCGCGCCCGCGAGACGATCCTGCTCGTCGACGTATTGTACAAGCAGGCCGAACGCGATCAGTGGGTGGCCGAGACGCGCATCGCGTTCGACGCTCTCCGCACCATCGCCTATTTCGCCGACGGCCAGACCGAGATCGGCTCCATCAACCTCCAGAAGCTCCTGCAGCACCGCAAGGTGCCGCCGCAGGTACTGGTCGCGGCGAGCCGCAAACTCATCACCGCCCGACGTTATGACGAGGCCAATGACGTCCTCATTCAGGCCCACCTGCAGAACGAGACCAACCAGGCCATCCTGATGCAGATCGTGCAGCTCAAGCTCGACCACCCGCGCATCGCCGCCGACCTGGAGACCTATCTGCGCCGGCTGATGCTCAACCGCCGCCCTTCACCGGAAGTCCTCCGGGCCTCCTTGCGACGACTCGGTTCGGACACCTACCTCTTCTCGAGCGACCGCGAGACGCTGCTGCGCGACGTCGAGGCGAAGCTTAAGTAGCCGCCTCTTCGGAGGAAGTCGGCTTGGCCTCGGGCTCCGGGCGCTCGGTCACCTCGAAGTAGGTCACGGACCCGAGCTTCGTGCCATCCGGCAGCCAGAGACCACGGCTGCAGCCGCGGTTGACGAATTCTTCGGCTTCGGCCGGGGACAAGACCGCGCCGACCATGGCGAGCCCTTCGGCCTCGAGCGCGGAAGTCGCGATCGCGCGGACCGGGCCGGCCAGCGTGACGGCCTGACCGGTCCGGGGATCGACGAGGTTATTACGCTCGGGGTCCGCGGTCTTACTGGCCATCGCGAAACGGCAGAGTTTGATCTCGGACTGGGCACCGACGCCGATACGCCAGCCGGCGGATTCGCCGGGCGGATCGAGCGCGAGGGTGACGCTGCCGGAAGCCATCAGCAAGGCGCGGTGGATGCCCCAGCTGCTTTCCAGCATGTCGGCCATGCGGTCGAGGGCGTAGCCGCGCACGATCGCGCCGAAGTCGACGGCGGCGCCGAACTTGGCGCAGCTGAGTTCGCAGCCTTCGAGTTTGAATTCGCCTTCGCGGTAGGCGTTCATGACCTGGGTCCAGGCGGCGTCGTCGGGATTGAAGCCGAGGTCACCCCGCTTCTGCCAATAACTGAACAGGGCGCCGGCGGTGGCGTCGAAGGCCTTACCGGAGTCGGCACTGACGTCCTTCGAGAAATTCCACAGCGCCTGCACATGCTCGGAGGCGGCGATCAACGCGCCCTCGGGCATCAGGTTGATCGAGGCGACCGGACCGCTGTCGTGACGGACGTCAGTCTGGAAATCCAGGTCGTCAAGCAACTGGAACAGGCCTTCGGCCGCATTGCGGGCATAGACGCCGTCTTCCGCGGCGATGCGCACCCAGAAGCGGGAGCCGAAGGCCTCGTGAGAGAAGTTGTGGATGATGGGGTTGTCTTCCATGGCTTACTTCTGGGTAAAGAAACCGCTTTCGTAGCCTTTGGCAACCAGCACCCAATAGCGATCGGCACCATCGGCACGGAGCGTCAGCTCACGGACGGCGTAACCGGGGACCACCGGCACGCTGGCGTCGGTCGCCGGGATCAATCGAAGGGGCGCTTGGGCCGCCCGGGGGAACTCCCCATAGCCGACCTTATGCTTACGCAGATAATAGGGTAACGGCCAATAATGCCCGCCTTCCACGGCGACGTAGAACTTAGGCCCGTAAGCCTGAGCCATGCGGTTGACGCTGCCGCGAAATCGTCCGACTTCATAGTCCGTCGGCGAGTGAGCACTCAACGGCTTCCGGGCTGACAAGGCGACTGTCGCCAGCCCCAAGGCCAAGAGGGACATGCGCCCGGCACCTCCGACGAGCAGATACGGCAGCGCGAGAGTCAGCGGCAGCGAGAAGACCACCAGCAGCAGCCACGGCGTCTTGTAGGGCAGCGCGAGGTGGAACAGGAAGACGAGAAGCGCGACCAAGCAGGGCAGGTCGGTCACATGGCGGCTCCGCCAGCGGACCAGCGAAAGGCCGGAACGGCCTAAGGCGAAGACCGCCAACCAGGCCGCTGCGCAAGCCCAAGGGGCCAGGCTGACCGCATACAAGGTATCTTCGGACTGACCGCTGGCGACACCGAGGGAGCGGGCCAACTGCAGCCACCAGGTCTTCAGTCCCGGCAGATCCGTGAAGCCGACCGACTGGAACAAAGCCCAGGAGGCGACCAAGCCGAAGCCGAAGCGCAGCCAGCGGCGATCGGGCACGAACTGACGTAGGAGCACCAAGGCCAGGAGGAAGAAGACCAGGTAAGCCGCCGCCGTGACCTTGCACGCGAGGGCGAAACCGAAAGCCGCGCCGGAGAGCAGCCACCAGCGGGAGGAAGCCGGCGACCCTTCGGCGCGCAGCCATAAGGCGACGCCCCAGACGAAGCCCGCCGCCAAGAGCATCTCTTGCACGTAGTAATAACCGAAAGGCGTGCACCCACCGGTGAGCACGATGAACGCCGCGGTGATATAACGCGGCCCCTTCCCTACCCCAGGGAGGATCAAGGCAGCCGCGGCCATCAATCCCAGAAAGACCGAGACGACGCTTCGAAGGTAATCCTCATGCATGTCTATCGGTGCCGTACCCGTCAGCTTGGCGGAGATGAGCATGGCGGTCGCCAAGGTCGGCCCGTGGAACTTGTCCTGATGTGCGCTGTAAGGCGTGCCTTCCGAGAGCTCCTTGGCCAAGGACCACTGGACGGCTTCGTCCGCGTGCAAGAGGCCGGGGGGCACGTAGGCGATCGCCGACCAGAACAGGGCGATCGTGACGACGAGGGCGAGGCCGAACCGCGAGACCGTCCCCGACTGGTTCGTCGCTTCAGCCATCAGACGCCGAAATGCTTCTGGAGCGCCGTCTTGATATCGAGCGGCACGAGGGCGGCCGACATGGGGCCTTGGGCTTCGCGCCAGGCATAGACGGTGGTCAGGGCGCCCTTCGCGACGGCGCGTTCGCCGACGGCGGCGGTGAAGCCCCAGACGAGTTTCTTGTCGCCGATCTCGATCGGTGTCAGCGCGACGGTCACGACGTCCTCACGGTAGATCGGGGAAGGGAAGTCGCACTCCACGCGCACCCGGGGGAAGCCGGTGAGCTTGGCGCCCTCGGTCCGGAGGAACGGCAGCTTGAGATGACGGAAGAGGGCCTCCTCGGTCGCCTCGACCCAGAAAAAGGTCGTCGAGAAATGCACGATGCCCGCGGCGTCGGTGTCGGAGAAATTGGCGCGGTAATCCGCCGTGAAAGGGGCCATGCCTCCATCCAAACCGTCCGGCCCGCCGGCGCAACCGTCAAGGCGCCTTCCGGCCGCCCTTACGCAGCCAAGAGACCGAGGTCCAGGCCCCGCCGGAGGCCGTCACGCATGCTCGCAAGAAAGCCTGTGGCTCCTGCTGGACGCTGAAGAGGTATAACCTCGGCCCACGGCCTTGCGCGCCCTTGGCGAAGGCTTCCAGCCATTCGCGCTGCCAACGCGTCTGGCCTTTCGGCGTCCCTCCGAACTTATGATACGAGCTGTCCGAGTAGACCATCTTCGGCTCACCCTTCTTCGTCTCGTAGAGGCGGACCCCGTCTTGGAAGTCCGAGAACACCACCAAGGCATCGTAGGGCTCGGCTAAGAGCCGATCCATCCACGCCCCCAGCGAGCCCTTCTCGCAGGCCGTCCGGACCTTCGCCTGCACCAAGCGTCCCGCGGGCGTCAGGGTCTCGACCGCCGTCTGCGTCGG
>CALPIW020000109.1 GCA_943323725.2 Polynucleobacter meluiroseus
AACGGGCCACGGAGCGAGGCCTCGCCGCGCGAGACGCGACCGTCTCCTTCGGGAGGACGGCCCTGCGGGCGGCCGGAACGATTATCCTGAGTCATCGGAAGATAGGTGCGGGATTATTTGAGGCCGAGTTCGGCGGTGGTCCACATGGTCGTACGTCCGGCGGTGGCGGCACGGATGGCCTTCACCTGATCGGCGGTGACGGCGTTGGCCTGGTTGCCGAAGCTCTGACGGACGTAGGTGAGGACGTCGGCGATGTCGGCGTCGGAGACACCGGCGACCGGGGGCATCATGCTGTTGTAGGTCATGCCGTTGACGGTGATCGGACCCATGAGGCCCTGGAGGATGAACTTCACCGGCAGCTCAGGATTACCCGCGACGATCGGGGCATTGGCGAGGGGCGGGAAGACGGGCGGCAGACCGAGGCCGGTCGGCTGGTGGCAGGCGATGCAAGTACGCGCGTAGACGGCGGCACCGCGCTTCATCTGCTCGTCGGAGGCCTTGACGAAGACGTTCGACGCAGCGGCGGGGGCGGCCGGAGCAGCGGCGGGAGCCGGCGCGGGGCCGGCGGCGGCCTGGAGCTTGGCGACGACCTTCGGGTCCTTGGCGACCAGGGCGACGGCGTCCTTGAGCGGGATGCGGAAAGAACCGTCGGCGTTGCGGGCCGGCTCGGTGAGGAGGGCCTGCGCCTTCTTGGCGTTCTCGGCGCGCAGGTCCTTCTGGGCCTGGCGACGGAGCGCGTCCTCGCTCGTTCCCTGACGGAGCGCGAGGTAGGAGTAGCCGGTCACGATCAAGCCGGCGGCGACGAGGGAGACGACGCCGAGCCAGGCGGCGATCTGGCCGGGGATCAGCGGGCGATTCCCGGAAGAAGAATGATCACTCATGGTAGTTGATGGACTCGAGGATGCGGGGGTCGTGGACGGGGATCGTCTCCTGACGGGACGCGCCGCGCAGGAAGAGCGCGAACACGATGCCGCCGAAGCCGACGATCGCGAGAAGGTCGAGGAAGAGCGAAGAAGTGAGGAACGGCGTCACGACGAAGCCTTCCGGGGCCGACTTCTCGTAGACCTGGCGGGGAATCGCGTTGAACCAGAGGTCCACGATGCCGCCGACGAGGATGATCCAGGCCACGGTCAGCAGGCGACCGGCGACGATCTTCGTGCGGTAGAACAGGAGGGAGAGGAACGGCAGGAAGAAGAAGCCGAAGATGAGGTACATCGACACGCCCCACCACTCGTTCTTGAGGTTGGTGACCGGATCGAACTCGCGGATGTTATACCAGAAGGTCTCTTCCGGGATGTTCGCGGTGTAGATCAGGAAGTACTGCGAGAAGCTGATGTACGCCCAGAAGACGGTGAAGGCCAGCATCAGGCAGCCGAGCACGTGCCGGTGGGCCTGGTTGAGGAGGCCGTCGAGCCAGCCGCCGTTGGACAGCTTGTAGGTGAGGATCACCGTGACCGCGAGGGCGAGACGGATGGAGAGCGCGAAGAACCACACGCCGTACATGGTCGAGAACCAGTGGTACGAGAGGGCCATCAGGCAGTCGAAGGCGAGCATCGTGAGCGTCACGGCGCCGAGCGGGATGCCGACGGCGGAGACGGCGTGCAGTCGGTGCGTGTGGCCGGCGGTGCGATCGGTGTCCTGGGCGAAGGACCAGCGGCGCAGCAGCGCGACGAGCAGGCCGAAGACGCCGACGTAGAGGGCGATGCGGACGAGGAAGAACGATTCGTTCAGGAACCAGCTCTTCGCGAGGAGGATCGGGTCATGGCCGACCTCGTGTCCGCTGGGCAGGATGTGGGAACCGTCGGTCCAATACCAGACGGCGTGACGGAAGTCGGGCAGGAAGGCCAGCGGGACGATGCCGATCAGGATGACGACCGGCAGGCCGGCGATCAGGAGCTCCCAGTTGCGGCGGATGAGCGGAGCCCAGCCGGCGTCGAAGACGCGGGTGATCATCGTCAGCATCAGCATGCCGATGAGGACGGCGACCCAGAAGAGCGAGCCGACGAGGACGGAGAGGGCCTGGCGGTTGTCGTGGTGCTGGACGCCGGCGAAGGCGAAATACCAGACGACGGCGAGGGCGACGACGCCGACGGCCAGGAATTTCTTCCAGTGGGCGGTGAGGGCGTGAGGCGAGGAAGTGCTCATGGACGAATTACTTGATTTGGGCCTTCACGGCGGCGGGGACGAGTTCGGGCGGGCAGTTCTGGGAGAGCTGCAGGGCACGTAGGTAGGCCACGACGGCCCAGCGCTCCTCAGGGGAGAGCTTGTCGCCGTAACCCATCATGGTGTTCTTGCCGTTGGTGATGACGTCGTAGATCTGGCCGTTCGGGTAGGCGCGGATGATCGGCGTCTGGAGGTTGGCGATCGTCACGATGGCGACGTCGCCTTCGAGGGCGGAGCGCACCTTCATGATGCCGTTGCCGTCGGCGGCGTCGCCATGGCAGACGGCGCAGTAGACCTGATACTTGGCCTGGCCGAGGGCGAGCACGGAGGCGTCGACCGCGTAAGGCTGCGGCTGGCCCTTCGTGAGCTTCAGCGACTGCGTCGGGAAGCCCGCGAGGAAGGAACCCTTGGCGTCCTTACCGGAGACGAACGACGGATTGAGGGATTCGGCGCGACGGTAGTCGGCGGAGAAGACCTTGAGAGGCTCGAGGCCGTTGCCACGGGCGACGGTGCCGGCGACGGGCGGACGGGAGTCACGGCCGTCGGCGAAGAACTGGTTCTCCCCCTGGGCCTTGTACTTGTTCTGATAGTCCATGTCGTCGAAGACATAGACCGGGGTGTCCTTGGACACCTTGCCCTGGAAGCCGAGGAAGCTGATCGTGGCGACGACCGCGACGGCGAGGAATGCGAGGTAACGGGTCATGGGGGGCGGATTAGTCGCGGATGACGGTGATCTCCTGGCCGCCGAGCGACTGGAGGAAGTTGCGCGATTCATCGACATGGAACTGCGGGTCGCGGGCCTCGAGGACGATCATGAACGTGTCATCGGACACGCGCGCGAAGTTCGGGAGTTCGAACAACGGATGATTGTGGCGCGGGAGGCGGTTGAAGATGAACTGGCCGAAGAAGGTGCCGAAGGCGGCGAACAGGATCGTGCACTCGTAGAGCACCGGGAACGGGAAGATCACGCTCCAGTAGGGCTTGCCGCCGACGATCAGCGGGTAGTCGTACGAGTTCATGTACCAGGTGAGGAGGCAGCCGGTGATGAAGCCGGTGACGCCGCCCAGCAGGGTCAGGCGCGGGACGGGGGAGCGAGGCAGGCCCATGGCCTGGTCCATGCCGTGGATCGGGAAAGGCGTGTGCACGTCCCAGTTCTTCCAGCCGGCATCGCGCACCTTCTCGGCGGCGTGAAACACGTCGGAGACCTTGCGGAAGGTGCAGGCCACGCCGTGGATGCGTTCGTTGCGTTCGTTCATGGTCGGGGGGCGGCGAGGATCAGTGGGCGTGGGGGTCGGCCTGGGGCGCGACCATCTTCACCTCGGCCATGGGCAGCAGAGGCAGGAAGCGCACGAACAGGAGGAAGAGGACGGAGAAGAAGCCGAAGGTGCCGAAGAACGTGAAGATATCCACGATCGTCGGGGAGTAGTAACCCCAGCTGGACGGCAGGTAGTCGTTGGCGAGCGAGGTGATGGTGATCACGAAGCGCTCGAACCACATGCCGACGTTGACGAAGAGGCAGATGATCCAGACGAGGGAGTGGTTCTCGCGGACCTTCTTGAACCAGAAGAGCTGCGGGGTGATCACGTTGCAGGACACCATGATCCAGTAAGCCCAGGCATACTGGCCGAAGGCGCGGTTCACGAAGGCGAACTTCTCGAAGGAGTTGCCCGAGTAGGCCGCGATGAAGAACTCGGTGGCGTACGCGTAGCCGACCATCGTGCCGGTGGCCAAGATGATCTTACACATGTTGTCGATGTGGTACTGGTTGATGACGTCGTGCAGGCGGTAGATCGCGCGCAGCGGGAGCATCAGGGTCAGCACCATCGCGAAGCCGGAGAAGATGGCGCCGGCGACGAAGTACGGGGGGAAGATGGTCGTGTGCCAGCCGGGGACGTTCGAGACGGCGAAGTCGAACGAGACGATGGTGTGCACGGAGAGCACGAGCGGGGTCGAGAGACCGGCGAGCAGCAGGTACGCCATCTCGAAGTTGGACCACTGGCGGTTACCGCCGCGCCAGCCCATGGCGAGGACGCTGTAGAAGGCCTTGCGCCACCAGGTGGTCGCGCGGTCGCGGATCGTGCCGAGGTCCGGGATCATGCCCATGTACCAGAACAGCGTCGAGACGGTGAAGTAGGTGGAGACCGCGAAGACGTCCCACTCGAGCGGGGAACGGAACTGCGGCCAGATGCCGTTCTGATTAGGCAGGGGCAGGAGCCACCAGCCGAACCAGACGCGACCGACGTGGAAGAGCGGGAACAGACCGGCGCAGCAGACCGCGAAGATGGTCATGGCCTCGGCGGCGCGGTTGATGGAAGTGCGCCACTTCTGGCGGAGGAGGCAGAGGATCGCCGAGATCAGCGTGCCGGCGTGGCCGATGCCGACCCAGAACACGAAGTTGACGATGGCCCAGCCCCAGCCCACGGGCGAACGCAGGCCCCAGGTGCCGGTGCCGGTCGCGACGAGGTAGCCGAGGCCGATGAACGTGAACGACGCGACGAAGAGCGCGACGCCGAACATGATCTTCCACCAGAGCGGGGTCTCTTCTTCGACGATGCCGCAGACCTTGTCGGTGATCCAGTGGAAGCCGCGGTTGTTGAGGATCAGCGGCGAGCGCGGAAGCTCGGCTGGGCGAACCTTATCGAGGATCGCGGGGCGCTCCGAAGAGCTGTCGTGGGCGTGAGCCATGGGACGAAGGGTCGTTTAAGGATTATTTAGCGTGAGGCTTCGCGCCGTGGGCGTCGCCGTGCGCGGCGCCATGAGCGGGAGCGGCGTGGGTGTCGCCGTGCGGAGCACCGTGCGCTTCGCGGCCGGCCATCTCGAGACGAGAGAGCGGGACGAGCTGGGCGCCCGGCATGCGGAGGTTGAGGTTACGCAGCTTGGCTTGGTAGGTCGTGCGCGGACGGGTGTTCAGGTAGGTCAGCGCGCCGTAGGAACGGCTCGAAGCCTTGGCCTTGGCCACGCGGGTCTTGGGGTCGGTGATGTCACCGAACTCGATCGCGCCGGCCGGGCAGGCCTGCTGGCAGGCGACCTTGATGGCGCCGTCGCGGACGTTGATGTCGGCCGAATTGCGGGCGCGGACCTTGGCCTGGATCTTGGCTTCCTGGATGCGCTGGACGCAATAGGTGCACTTCTCCATGACGCCGCGCATACGCACGGAGACGTCGGGGTTCTTCTGGAGCTGCGGGAGGTCGGCCGGATCCTTGACGGTCTTCTCCGGTCCGAGGGGACCTTCGTAGTAGTGGCCGTCGACGCGCTTGTTGAAGTCGAGGAAGTTGAAGCGACGGACCTTATACGGGCAGTTGTTCGCGCAGTAGCGGGTGCCGATGCAACGGTTGTAGGCCATCGTGTTGAGGCCCTGGTCGTCGTGGACGGTGGCGTTGGCGGGGCAGACGGTCTCGCACGGGGCGGTCTCGCAATGCTGGCAGGCGACGCCCATGAAGGTGACCTGCGGGTCTTCGGGGATCGCGTTGCCGGCGGCGGCGCGGCCGTCGAAGAAGTAGCGGTCCAGGCGGATCCAGTGCATATTGCGGCCCTTGAGCACCTGCTCGCGGCCGACGACGGGGATATTGTTCTCGGACTGGCACGCGGTCACGCAGGCGTTGCAGCCGGTGCACGTGTTGAGGTCGATCGACATGCCCCACTGCTGGAGCGCG
>CALPIW020000110.1 GCA_943323725.2 Polynucleobacter meluiroseus
ACCTGAGAAGATGGCTGAATCGATGGCAGGTGACTGATGGCAGATTTCCTGAACCTGCGCCCGAACCAGGTACCTGATGGCCGAGACCCGAGACCTGAAAATGGATACCCCCCCCAGCCAATCATCCGGTTTCCGGTTTCCCTTTGAGCCCAATCCCTTTCTCTGTCTTTCAATCGATTCAGCCCTCTGTCCTCCGTCATCGACGCAGTCATCGATTCTTTCACTTCCCCAAACAAAAGACCCCGGCGAACCGGGGTCTTGATCGAGCCTGTAATCCGAAGATTACTTGGCTTCGGGCTTCTTGCCGCCCTTGTCGCCCTTGCCCTTGCCGCCCTTGTCGCCCTTACCCTTGCCGCGGCCTTCTTCGAGGGCCTTGAAGACGGATTCGAGGGAGGCGTCAGCCTTGAGGATGGCGGCCTTGGTGGCTTCCATCACGGCCTTGCCGGCGGCCCGCTTTTCTTCTTCGGTCTTGGCTTCGCCCGCCTTGGCCTTGGCGGCGATCACAGCTTCGTCTTTCTGAGCGGCCTTCTGGGCGTCCTGGAACTTCTTCCAGGTGGCTTCGTCGACAGACTCAGGCTTCTGGGGAGCGCCCTTCTTGCCGCCCTTGTCGCCCTTGCCTTCGCCCTTCTTGGCGGGGGCGTCGCCCTTGGGGGCGTCGGGCTTGGGAGCGTCCTGAGCGAGGAGGCCGGCCGAGGTGATCAGGGCCAGGAGGAGTGCGAGTTTGATCTTCATGATATGTATGTGGGTGCACGGATGAAACCCCGCCTCCGGGGGCGAGTTGCAGGATTCTGATTTAAATTATGACACGCCGGCGGGGTGCGGTCCGGGGGCCTCCGGGCTTAAGGTCAGGGCCGCCATGACCCCTCTCCTCGTCCACCTCCCCCACGACGCCACGGCCATCCCGCCCGACGCGCAGGCCGACTTCCTGCTCTCCGCAGGGGAGCTGGGGGCGGAATGCCTCCGCCTGACCGACCGGCATACCGCCGCGCTGTATGCCGATGGGCTCGCGCCCGCCGACTTCTTACGCGCCGAGGTCTCGCGCCTCGTCGTGGACACGGAACGTTTCGCCGACGACGCGCAGGAACCGTGCGCGAAGGTAGGCATGGGCGCGACTTACGTCCGCACCGCCGACGGTCGGCCGCTCCGCATGCTCACGCCGGAACGTCGCGCGGAGCTGATGGCCCGCCATTACTGGCCGCACCATCGCGCGCTCGACGAAGCCGCTGTCGCCCGCCTGGCCCGCTTCGGCCGCTGCGTGCTCCTCGATGCGCATTCCTATCCCACCGGTCCGTTGCCCACGCAGCTCGCCTTCGGACCGTCGCCCGAGATCGGCATCGGCACGCAGCCGGGCCACACGCCGCCGGCCCTGCGCGACCTGGCCGTCGATTTCTTCCGCGCGCACGGGTACTCGGTCGGCGTCGACGTACCGTTCAGCGGGGCGATGGTCCCGAACGCCTGCTTCGGCCGCGACCCACGCCTCTGGTCGGTGATGATCGAAGTGCGTCGCGACCTTTACATGGATGAAGCCACGGGCGAGCGCCACGATGGTTTCGCGCGCACGCAGGCGGTGCTGACGGGCTTCCGCGCGGAGCTGCTCCGGCTGGCGGCTACTTGACGCCGCCGCCGGCTTCACGCGCGGACTTCTCGACCTCGGCGCGGAGCAGTCCGATCGCTTCCTTCCACATCGCTTCGATCCGAGGCACGTCGGCCGCCTTGGCTTCGTCGTCCCGCGTCTTCCAGGCTTCTTCGAGCTCTTTCCACTCCGCGACGAGGGCTTTCACTCGTGGCTGCGCGTTCCATTGCTTGACCGCGTCGTCGAAGACCGCCGAGTTCATCTGGTTCATCTCCTGCACTTCCCCGACGCCCATGCGGACGATGCTGTCGCGTCGGACGTTCGGAGACCGTGCGTCGGCAGAGATATCCGACTTATCGTCCACCGTAAGCCCTTGGAGGCTCCGCGGCTTACCGATGGCACCTTTGGCCGCCGATTTACCGGCCTCGCCGCGGTCGCCGCCGACGCGTCCGGACGGCTTGGTCCCCGCGTCCTGTCCGGAGAAGAGCCAGGCCAGCGCGATACAGATCGACGCCAGCAAGAGGAAGCCGCTCAGGAGCGGGCGGCGGGCGAGGGCGACGAGCATGGAAAGGGGTCATTTCGGCGCAGGGGCCGGCTTATTCGAACGTCACCGGTGCGGTAGGCGCGGGCGCCGGGGCCGCGGGGGCGGCTCCGGGCGTCGTCACGACTCCCGGGACGGTGATGGCTCCGCCGGTCACCGTGACGGTCGGCTGGTTCGAGGCGGACGCACCGGAGGCGGCCTGCTTGAGCATGCCGAGGCCACGGCTGCGGATCGTCGAGAGTTCGTCCATGATGGCCTGCTTCTGGTCGTCGCTGGCCGAGCGGTACTGGGTCTCCAACTCGCGCATGCGACCGAAGTTGCTGCGGAAATCTTCGTTGGCCATGGCCGCGCGGAAGGCGTCGCTGATCTTCTGGCGGTCGCCGCCGAACATGTCATCGACCGCTTTCTTGCCGTCGTCGCGCCAGGTGGCGAACTTCGCGTCAAGTTCGGCGATGGGCTTGGACTGCTTCACGAGGTCCTTCTCTTCGACTTCGGTGCCGACGTCGTCCTTGCGGCTGAGATTGAGCGCCTTGACGGGGCGGGGCTTGCCCGTCTCGGTCGTGAGCTTGGACACCGGCGAGCTGGTGCGCTTGGCGGTGCTCTTCACCACCTGGCCTTCGTCGCCTTGGGTCCACTGGTAGGCGGCATAGGCGCCATAGCCGAGCACGGCCAGACCGAGGATCGCGTAGAGAGGGTTCTTGTTCATGGGAGTGGGTTACCAGATATAACTCCGGAGAGAAGGCGAAGTTGCCGAGGGTGCTCAGGCTTTGGGCCCGCTTTCGGCCTGATTTTTGACATGTTCCAGCACCCGACGCTGGACGCTGTGGACGATTTCCTTGGTCCACAGGTTCCAATAGGTGGCCGGGGCGAGGTTCAGGAGGTAGTGGCTTTCGCCGATGACCCGGGTGCGACCGTCGGGCAAGGCCTCGAGCTTGAAGCCGCCGTCGAGGCTCGCGTAGGCGCTGTGGAGGTGGGCGGTGTCGATGGTCTGGCCGAAGAAGCCCAGCTCGCGCATCGCCGGCGGGGTCGAGAGCACCTTGAAGCGGAGCTCCTGTCCGGGCTTCCAGACGGTCACGATCTCCGGCATGTCGCCGGTACTCATCTTGCAGACGCGCGCGGCGCCGACGCCTTCGCCGTCGGTCGCGGTACCCGTGGGGTGCGCGACGCCGTAACGGAAGAGCAGGTTGTGGGTCGGCGGAAGGTTTTGGATGGAATGCAGTTCGACCCAGACGCGCGCGGCCGGCGCGTCGATGATGATCTCGCTCGTCGCGGTGTCCTCAAGCGGGGCGGGCGGATTCCAGCCTTCGAGGCCGACGATCGCCACGATCGCGACCCAGGCGGCGGACTGCAGCCTGCCGTCAGTGGTTTTATTCCGGGTGAGGAAATAACCGGCGGCGGCTCCGAGGAACGCCAGACCGGCGCCGAAGGGCGCCGCCATGACGACGCAGACGATGCCTTCCATGAGCAGCCCGCCCAGGATCAGGATGACCGCGCCGATGAGCGTCATCGCCGCGGCGACGGCCTGACCGAAGGTGCCGCCGGCGCGCCGGAGGATCACGCCACTGCTCACGCCGGAGGCGAAAGGAATGCCCGCGAAGATCGCGAAGCCGAAGTAGCCGCCGGTCTGCTTGAGACCGAGGGGGATCTGGCCGAGTCTTTCCAAGTATTCGTATCCGACGAGCAGGCCGAAGCAGGCCAGCACCGCTAGCAGGAAAGGAATGACGAACCTCCCGGCGACCGCGGTCGGCGCCGAGGACGTGCGTTCTTTGTCCTCGCCGCTGGCGGCGAGCCAGAGCGCGAGGCCAGCGCCGGCGAAGGGGATATGGATGAGCACGGCGATCAACCGGGGCAGTCTCCATCCGAGGATGGCCGCCCGGCGGGCGGCGACAGTGGAGGCTAGGATGGCAAGGCCAACGGCGACTCCGACGAGCAGGGTGAAGTACAGCAACCCGTATGTCTCCGAGGCCGGGGCCGGGATCAGCGAGGTACCCTTCGGGTCGAGCGGCAGCACCCGGAAGATGAGCACCGCATGGGCGAAAGCCCAGGTCGGCAGCATCAGGAGGAGCGTCTGGAGGCGGCTGGGCTTCATGAGGAGAGCTGGGAAAGTGACCGCCGCGGCTGCGGTCTGATGATGTTTAAAAGACTGTCAGCCTTTACGTCGGTCGGAAGGTCGAATTTACGGACTAGGTCGACATTAGGCCCGCCCAAGGCCGCCGAAAGCCGTCCTGTTCAGGAAAACAGCAGCCGAAGCCACGTTTTCGAGTAGGGCAGGGCCATGTGGTCCAGCCGGGCTGCCAGGAAGGCGGCTTCGATCTCTTCCTCGGGGTGACCGTCGAGCAGCTTGGCGCCTTCGAGTTCGCGCCGGCCTCGGCGGGCGGCGTCCTGCACATGCGTGTGCTTCAGCAGGTGGCCGATGGCGATGGCGATCGCGACGAGCGCGAAGCCGATCACCGCCCAAGGCCGGCCCTTGCTAGCGATGAGCAGGAGGGGCAGCAGGATCGGCCAGGCGTTACCCCAGAGGATCATGAAGGAATCCCAGGAGGCTAGGCCGCCGAGTTTGCGGTCGCGATGCTGGAGCGCGTGTCCCGCGAGGCGCGCCGCCCGGGCCACGTCGAAAAGCCGTTTACCCGAGTACACCCCGCTCGACAGTTTGATGGCCGGTTCGAAGGCCGAATAGAAATCCGTGACCGCGAGCGTGCTCTCGTCGACGTCGACCTGCGGGACTTCGCCGCGGAGGAGCACGATCCGGGCGGCTTGGGCGCCGGAGACCCCGCGGACGAGCAGGATGCGACCATGCTTCTTCTCGAGGCTCCGCACGCGACGCCAGGCGAACCACGGCAGCCCGAGGGCGAAGAGGCCGGCCAAGGCGAAGAGCAGGAGGATCTTGAATTCGGGGTTCATGGCCGACCCTGACCGTGCGGATTCCGAGGTTTCCATCAAGGACTACCTAGGTTCCGGCCGTATAAGGGGGATAAGTCGGCATGGTTTCGCCGGGGGAGACGCGGCGCTTCGTTGACCCGCGGGCTCTCCTCCGATTGGCTGGCCGACGATGAATCCCGATCTCGTCAGAAACTACCTGACCGGCCTCCAGGATCGCCTGTGCGCGACCTTCGAGGCCGTGGACGGTCAGGCTAAGTTCATCACCGATGAGTGGCAGCGCGCCGAAGGCGGCGGCGGACGCACGCGCGTCATCGCCGGCGGCGCGGTGATCGAGAAGGGCGGGGTGGCTTTCTCGGACGTGCGCGGCCATGCCTTGCCGCCTTCCGCCACGCTCGCCCGTCCGGAACTCGCCGGCAAGGGCTTCCGCGCCATGGGCGTCTCGGTCGTCCAGCATCCGCTCAATCCCTATTGCCCGACGTCGCACATGAACGTGCGCTTCTTCTGCACCGACGGTCCGGATCCGGTCTGGTGGTTCGGTGGCGGCTTTGACCTGACGCCTTATTACGGCTTCGACGAAGACGCGGCTTCCTGGCACCGCGCCGCGCGCGAAGCCACCGGCGCGCACCATCCGAAGTTCAAGGCCTGGTGCGACGACTACTTCCTGCTCAAGCATCGCCAAGAGCAGCGCGGAGTCGGCGGCGTGTTCTTCGATGACTTCACCGAGGGCGGCTTCGAACCGTCCTTCGCGATGATGCAGAAGGTCGGTGACGCCTTCGGGCCGGCCTACGCCGACATCCTCCGCCGC
>CALPIW020000111.1 GCA_943323725.2 Polynucleobacter meluiroseus
ACTTCGACGCTAAGGGAAGGGCCCTCTACTCCTGTAACATGCGGATGCAGATTGGGCCGGATACCACTGCCATCACCTCCACCCCGACCTATCCTATGGCGGATACTTTCAAGTTGCACAGTCGCCCCGCCGCGACTCGCAAGATCTATCTCGATTTCAATGGGCATGTCACCCCTGCAGGCATCTGGAACAATCCGACCGACCCCGACCTGGTCAACGCTCCCTGGAGCATCGACGCGTCGCCTGACTTCAGCGACGCCGAGAAGGCCGTCGTGCAGGAGACCTTCCGTCGCGTCGCGGAACACTTTGCGCCCTGGAACGTAGACGTCACGACCGAGGACCCGGGCGTGGAGTCCTTGCGTAAGACCAGCCTAGGCGACTTAAATTACGGCATCCGGGTCGTCATTGGTCCTGTGGCGGGCGAAGCTGGCGGCGTCGCCCATTTGAATTCTTTCAGCAGCAATGTGGACGACCCCTGTTTCGTTTTCACGGTTTCCGGATTTCGCGCCAATGAAATTGCCGGCATCGCTTCGCACGAAGTCGGGCACACCGTCAGCCTGCTGCATCAAGGGAATCTTAACGGAACTAACCCGATCGCCCAAGAGTATTTCGGCGGCCACGGTACTGGTGCGCTTTCCTGGTCTCCGATCATGGGCAATGGTCTGCGCCCCGTGAACCAGTGGGCCAAGGGTGAGTATCAAGGCGCCAACCGAACTCAGGATAATCTCGTGGCCATCGCGAATCTCACCTCCGGTATCCCGCCCGTCGCAGATGACTTTGGTGACACTCGCGACACCGCCACTTTCGCCCCCGGTCTCTCGACGACCGTCGGCGGCGTCATCGGCTCGACCGCCGACGTCGACATGATCCGCATCAACGCGGGGCGCGGCAACCTCGTGATCACCCCGAAGGTCTCGCTTGTCGCCCCTAACCTGCGTCTGCAGATTCGGGTCATGGACGCGACCGGCAAGGTGCTTGGTACCTACGTGGGGTCTGGTGCGGTCGGACGGATGGCCCCGAATCCGATCACGGTGGCGATTCCCACCGAAGGCATGCACTTCATCGAATTGGACGGCATCGGTAACGGGACCGGCGTGACCGAAGGTTATACCGAATATGGTTCGATCGGCTATTACAGCCTGACGGCTTCCTGGCCCGATCCGGTGAACAAGCCCCCCGTCGCCAACGCGACCTTGACCACGGGTTCGCCCTATGACTATCAGGCCCAGCCTGGGGCGATGGTGAATTTCAACGGCACCCTGTCGACCGATCCGGATGGCATCATCGTGCGCTATATCTGGGACTTCAAGGACTTGTACCCTGTCGGCGCTGCGGGCGCGACCGTCACCCACCGTTACAAGGCTCCCGGCACCTACTACCCGACGCTCACCGTCATCGACGATCGCGGGGCGGCGGCCTCTACGACCGTCACGGTGACGGTCAACGGCCCGTTGCGTAACACTCCGACCTGCTCCCTCGGCTTGGTCACCGGTTCGTTCGTGCGTCTGAATTCGATTCACGATGCCGCCACGGCGACGATCCGCGTCCAGGACCAGTATGGTAATCCTGTTCGCCGAGCCTTGGTCTACGTCTCGACCACGGGTCTGGTGGCCATGAAGCGTACCGCCTTGCGTACCGACGACCTCGGCCAAGTCAATGTTTCGACCCCTGGCTTCCGCCGCGGCGCCCGTGGCTCGGTGGTCTTCACCGTCTCGACCGTCGAATCTCCTGGTCGTCCGTTCGTGAACACTTCGGCCGCGCCGGTCACGGCCGTGGCCCCGACGGTGACGATCACCCGCTGAGGATCACGTCATCTGCGTCGAAGGGGCGGCCAATGGCCGCCCCTTTTCGTTGGTGCGCAGCGCAGGTTTGGGCTGGAGCGGGTAGGGGCTGCGGATAGGTTCGGATGACCCCATGGACTCCGCACCTTTGCCTTCGTCCCGTCGTGAATTCCTCGGCGCCGCCGCCTTCGCGCTGGCCGGCCTGGCCACGACCGCGCGTCTCGCCGCGGCCGACGACCCGAAGGCTTCGCCGGCGAAGCGTCCGCCTAATCCTTACGTCTACAAGTTCAATATCGGCAAGATCGAGGCCTTCTCGATCAGCGACGGCCACATGCTGTTCCGGCAGGGGCTTGAGCTCATGTGGCCGGAGTCCGATCGCCCGACGATGAAGGCGGCGTTGGAGTTCAACCGGGAGCGCTTGGACGCGCTGCCGCTCTACGTGAACATCATGGGCCTGCGCATCGGTGATGAAGTAGCCTTGATCGACGCCGGCTTCGGCGAGCGTCATCCCAATCCGAACTTCGGCTGGCTGGCCGAAGGCCTGCGTCAGCTGGGCATCAAGCCTGAGCAGGTCACGACCGGCTTCCTCAGTCATTCGCATTCCGACCACCTCGACGGCTTCGTCGACAACGGCAAGCCGGCGTTCCCGAACGCCAAGATCTACCTCCTGCAGGAGGAGTATGATTTCTGGCGTGGGCCGAACCCGGATTTCTCCAAGTCCAAGCGCGACAAGAAGCCGCTGCCGAACATGGTGAAGACCATCTGCCGCAACTTTGACATCCTCAAGGACCAGCTCGTCATCGCGAAGGACGGCCAGAAGCTGTTCCATGATGCCGTGACCGTCATCGCCGCCCCGGGTCACACCGACGGGCATGCCTGTTTCGAAATCCGTTCCGGTGACGAGTCGCTTGTGCACATCAGCGACGTCGTCCATCATCACGTGCTCATGTTTGACAACGTCGGCTGGACCGTCGCCATGGACCATGACCCCGAGACCGCGGTCAAGACGCGGAAGAAGCTCTTTGCCCGCATGGCCAAGGAAAAGAGCCGCGCCTTTGGCTTCCATCTGCCGTGGCCCGGCATCGGTACGGTCGTGCCCAAGGGCGACCAGTACGCCTGGGTGCCCGAGCGCTTCAGCTGGGGCTCCTGAGCACGCCGCTTACTGGAACACCACGGGCGGTGCGGGCGCGGCAGCCGGCGCGGCCGAGGGGGTCGTCGTCCTCGGAGCGGGACCCGTCGTCGGCGTGCTCGGTTGGCTCTGGAGCCGCTGGATTTCGCCAAGGATCAGGGTGAAGCCTTGCTGCCGGAGGCTGTTCATCTCCTTCAGCATGCCTTCGCGTTCGTTCTCCGGGGCGGTGGCCCAGGCGGCTTCGATCTCGTGCCGGCGGTCGAGCAGGGTCCGGTATTCCGGACGCCGGACCACTTCGTTATAGGCTTGGGCCGCCTTGGGGTCGGAATCGAGCAGGGTCTGACGGACCCGGCGGCCCTCCTCCTTCAGGTCGTTGAAGCGTTCCTCCATCTGGGCGCGTTGGGCGGACGTCTTCGCGGGTGCTTCCGGGGCAGGGCGGGAGAAATTCTGGCTGGGCTTGGCCACACGGACGGTTTCGAGCGGGCTCGTGGACTTCAGCCTCTCGACCGGTGATCTCGGAGCGGCCGGCGGGGCGAGGAAGCGCCAGGCACCGAGGCCGATGACGGCGAGGAGACAGAGGGCGAACAGGGTCTTACGCATGGGGGTCATGGGGTTTGTCAGGCAGGTGACGGCGGAGTTCCCGGATTTCCGCATGCAGGTCGCGGATCTCCTTGCGCAGCTCCTCGTGGTCGCGGGTCTCCTTGGGCAGGATGAGCTTCGAGGTCACGATGGCCGACATCGAGCCGAAGAGGGCGATGCCGACGAGCATCAGCACCGAGGCGATCAGCCGACCTTCGCCCGTGACCGGGAAGGTGTCGCCGTACCCGACCGTCGTGACAGTGGTGAGCGCCCACCAGAGCGCGTCGCCACCCGTCCGGATGGTCGCGTTGGGCGCGGACCGTTCGACTTCGACGATGAGCATCGTGCTGAAGAGCACCATGACCAAGGCGACGCCGGGCAAGGCGAGCAGTTTCTCGTTGAGCGACGTGCCGCTGGTCAGCGTGCTGAGCTTCTTGAGCACCCGGATCAGGCGGATGAACCGGTAGATACGGACTGCCTGCAAGGAGCGGAAGGCCGGTTCGAAGGGGATGCTTGCGAGGACGTCGATCCAGGCCCAGCGCCAGTAATTCGCCGTGAACTTCTCCCGTCGCCAGCGGACGAAGACGTCGGCCAGGAAGACCAGGCAGGACAGGGTGTCGACCGTGCGCAGCACCGAGAGCACCGCCGGCGGCACGTGGAGGAACGTCTCCAGGATGACCAGCAGCAGCGAGACGATCGCCACGACCAGCACCAGCCAATCCCAGGGGTTGAGGCGTTGTCGCGATTCGGTCTCGGTGCGCATGTCTGGACGGCTTTACTTCTTGGCCTCTTCCTTGCCCGCGGCGGGCTCGGGCTTGGTGAGTTCGCGCATCGGATTGGCGGGTTTCTCGTCCTTGAAGAGTTGGAGTTTCGTCTTCACCGCCCGACGCGGCCAGAAGTTGTTCTCCACGTCGGTGTCCATCAGTTCCTGCCGCGGATCGAAGGTGACCGCGCGGAGTTCCTTGGGCGTCAGATGGACCTTCGAGGTCTTCTCGGTGTTGAAACGCCAGATCTCCGCCGGCAGCAGCAGTTCCTCCTGGGAGCCGTCCGTGTACTCGAGCCGAAGGGGCACCGGGGTGACCAGCCCGCCGACGTTCGAGAGTTCGAAGACGTAGAGGTTCTGCTTGGTGCGGAGCAGGGAGGGGTCGATCCGGGCCTCTTCCAGTTCCTTCAGCAAGGCTTCGTATTTCTTGCGATCGCCGGGCAGTACCGTCGCCTCGTCGAAGCCGTCATAGAAATCCTTCAGCTCAGGGAAGCGGTCGACCCGCTTGGGCAGGGCCGCGTTGCGCTCCTTGCTCGAAGTCTTCGGCAGCGACTCGCGTTCGGCCTTGGCCTTAGGTTTCTCGACGGCGGGGTCGCGCGTGTCCAGCTGCAGCCAGCGGACTTCGTCGACGGCGACGTCGACATGGTCGACGCCGTAGAACCAGCCGCGCCAGAACCAGTCGAGGTCGACGCCGCTGGCGTCCTCCATCGTACGGAAGAAGTCGGCCGGCGTGGGACGCTTGAACATCCACCGGCGGGCGTAGGTCTTGAAGGCGTGGTCGAAGGCTTCGCGGCCGAGGACGTTCTCGCGGAGGATGGTGAGGGCGGCGGTCGGCTGGCCGTAGGCGTTGGGCCCGAGGTCGAGGATGGATTCCGAGTTCGTCATCGCGGAGACGCGGTCTTTGCCGCGCATGTAGTCGATCAGGCCGCGGCTGTCGCGTCGGGGTTTCCAATGATCCTCCCACTCGGCTTCCGCGAGAGATTCCAGGAAGGAGTTGAGCCCTTCGTCCATCCATGTCCATTGACGTTCGTCGTTGTTGACGATCATCGGGAAGTAATTGTGACCGACCTCATGGATGATCACGCCGACGAGCGCATACTTCGTGCGTTCAGGGTAGGTGCCGTCCGTTTCCGGCCGCGGTCCGTTGAAGCTGATCATCGGGTACTCCATGCCGCCGATGGCCCCATTGACGGACCAGGCCACCGGGTAGGGGTAGTCGAAGGTATGGCGGGAATAGACCTCGATCGCGTGGGCGACGGCGTGGGTGGAGTACTTGTCCCAGAGCGGCATGCCTTCCTTCGGATAGAGGGACATCGCCATCACCGGCTGGCCGTCCACCTGGGTACCTGCGACGGCCATGGCGTCCCAGATGAACTTGCGGGACGACGCGAAGGCGAAGTCGCGGACGTTGTCGGCCTCGAAGCGCCAGGTCTTCTTGCCTTTTGGACGGCCCTTTTCGGCGGCTTTCGCCTCTTCGGGCGTGACCACGAAGACGGGACGCTTGGTCTCCAGGCGGGCTTGGGCGAGGCGTTCGCGCTGGA
>CALPIW020000112.1 GCA_943323725.2 Polynucleobacter meluiroseus
GAGATCATGCCCGGGGCGACGGCCTGCGACGTGAAGAAAGTGCCGCGGAGATTGGTATCGAGGACCATGTTCCAATCGTCCCAGGTGACCTCGAGGGCGGGCTTGCGCGCGTTGCAGCCGGCATTGTTCACGAGGATGTCGATGCGGCCCATCTGCTTCTCCACTTCGGCCACGGCGGACTTGATGCTGGCATGATCCCGGACGTCGAGGTCGACACCGCACGTGCGGCGGCCAAGTGCCTCGATCTCCTTACGGAACGGAGCGAGCTTGGACGCGTCGCGGCTCGACATCGCGATGTCGGCGCCGGCCTGCGCGAGGGCGCGGGCGAAGTATTGGCCGAGGCCGCGGCTGGTACCGGTGATGAAGGCGACCTTGCCGGTGAGATCGAAGAAAGCCATTGTTTTTATTGGTCAGGATTGAGGCGCGAGGATGACCTTCATGACGCCGGGGGCGCCCGCGTAGAGCTTGGCGAACCAGTCGGCCCCCTGCTCGAGCGGAGCGACGGCGGAGATGATCTTGTCGACCTTGATCTGCTTGGAAGCGAGGAGCTCGATGCAGCGCGGAATCTCACCGGCCGAGGCGCACGAACCCTGCAGGCGGAGCTGGCGGGTGACGACGACCTGGAGCGGGAGCTCGGTCTTCGGGGAGAGGTTTCCGACGAGCGTGACGGTGCCGCCTTTGCGCACGGCGTGGATCGCGGAGAGGACCGTGGCGTTGAGGCCGACGCACTCGAACGCGGCGTCGGCACCCTGCCCTTTGGTGAGCGACTTGACGTATTCGGTGAGGTCGCCACCGGTCTTGGGATTGAAGCTATGGGTGGCTCCGAGTTCCTGGGCCACGGCGAGGCGCGAGTCCTCGGTGTCGACGGCGATGACCTGCGCGAAACCGGCGATTTTAGCGGCTTGGAGCGTGAGCAGTCCGATCATGCCGGTGCCGACGACGACGGCGGTGTCGCCCGGGGCGACGGGGGTGAGGCGGACGGCGTGCACGCCCACGGAGACGGCCTCGATCATGGCGGCTTCGGCGAAACCGAGCGCGTCGGGTAGCTTGTGCAAGATGCGGGCGGGGACGGTCACGAACTCGGCGAAGGCGCCGTGACGGCGGTAGTCGCCGCAGGAGACGCCGAGGACTTGGCGGTTGTCGCAGAGGTTCACGTCGCCGCGCTTGCAGTGGACGCACTCGCCGCAGAAGACCGTGGAATCAAAGGTGACGCGGTCGCCCGGGGCGAAGCCCTTCACCTGGGCGCCGACGCCCGTGATGACGCCCGCAGCCTCGTGGCCCATGACGAGCGGCGGAATGCGGCGGCCCGTGGAGCCGTCGTAACCATGGATGTCCGAACCGCAGATTCCGCAGGCGCGGACCTGGATCAGGACGTCTTCGGGACCGCAGACCGGATCGGCCACGTCCACGTAGGCCATCTTCTTATATTCGGTGAGGAGCAGGGCTTTCACGAAGGGAGAGGAAGGAGGGTTTTGGGGAGGGGGGCAAGACAAGGAGGGCAGAGTCGATGACAGATGACGGATGGCTGAGTCGATGACAGAGGACAGAGGGCAGAATCGATTAATCTCGGCCCCGAACCTGAACCTGATGACCCGTGCCTGGATCCTGATGGCCGAGACCTGAAAATGCGCGCCCCAGTCAATCATCCGGTTTCCGGTCTCCCCTTGCTCGCTGATTTTCCCAACCGCTATCCGCTAACCGCCAACCGCTATCACCTCACTTGAGAAACATTTGCCTCCGCTCGGCCCCCGCCCTACCCCTTCCGCATGAAGTTCCTCCCCGCCTTCTTACTCTCCGTCCTGACCGCCTTCGCCGCCGAGGGCCCGAAGCAGTCCATCGAGAAACTCGATCCGGCGCTCGACGCCCTGCTCGCAAGCGACGCCCAGATCGAGACCATCTCGAACGGAGGCTATACCTGGTCCGAAGGCCCGGCTTGGTATAAGGGACGCGTCGTCTTCTCCGATGTCCCCAACAACGTCGCCTACCAGTGGATCGAAGGCGATGCGGTCGCCTCCGTCTTCCTCAAGCCGAGCGGCACCGATGAGGCTTCGCCGAACCAGGGCTCCAACGGCCTCGCGGTCGACGGCGAAGGCCGCCTCCTGCTCTGCCAGCACGGCTCGCGCCGCGTCGCCCGCCTCGGTGGCGACGGCAAGTTCGTGCCGCTTGCGACCAAGAACCACGAAGGAGTGCGCTTCAACAGCCCGAACGATCTTTGCGTGGCCAAGGATGGCGCGATCTACTTCACCGATCCGACCTACGGCTTGCCGAAAAGCGAGAAGTCCGAGACCCCGTACCACGGCGTCTACAAGCTCGCGACCGACGGCAAGGTCACCCTCGTGACCAAGGAAATCCAGTGGCCGAACGGCATCGCCCTGAGCCTCGACCAGAAGTCCCTCTATCTCGCGGTCTCCGATGGCAAGAACCCGCGCGTGGCCACCTGCGCCCTTGATGGCTCCGGCCTGCGCGACGTCTTCCTCGCCGCCGCTCTGAAGAGCAAGGAACGCGCCGGCGGGTGCGACGGTCTGAGGCTCGACGCCAAGGGCAACATCTGGACCACCGGCCCCGGCGGCGTGCTCATCCTCTCGCCGGAAGGCAAGCACCTCGGCTCGATCCTCTGCGGCCAAGCCACGGCGAACCTCACCTGGGGCGACGACGGCCACACCCTCTACATCACGTCCAAGGACCGGCTCCTGCGTGTGAAGACGAAGGTCAAAGGCGCGGGTTTCTGAACCCAAGGTAGGGGCACGATTTATCGTGCCCTCTGCTTTGGAGTGCGCGGCGAAGCCACGCCCCTACCCTCGGCCGCCCTGCGGCGGCCATCCGGTTGAGCGAGGGCGCTCAACCCTAACCATGAAAGGTGTTAGCGGATGGGAATACAGTCGAGCGAAGGGAGACCGGAAACCAGGAAACTTCGCCGAAATTCCGATACGGACATGCCCATAGTCGGGTAAGTTGACCCCTTTCAGATTGGCAACCTTTCGGGGCGAGGTATGTCCTAAAGCCAACCCCATGAAGCACCCCCTCGCCCTCCTCGCCCTCCTCGCCGCGTTCGGCCAAGCCGCCGTCGCCCAGGAAGTAAAGCTCGTCGAACAGAAGGACAAGCAGCAGATCGACGTGCTCGTCGACGGCCAGCCCTTCACCTCCTACGTCTACTGGTCCAACCAGAAGAAGCCCCTGCTCTCCCCGCTGCGCACCGCGCAGGGCAACATCTTCACCCGCGGCTTCCCGCTCGAGAAGATCGCCGGCGAGCGCACCGACCACCCGCACCACATCGCTTCGTGGTTCAACTACGGCGACGTCAACGGCACCGACTTCTGGAACTCCCCGCCCGAAGGCTTCAGCCACAAGGGCAAGATGCCCTACGGCGCGGTGAAGCATAAGAGCATCAAGACGATCAACGGCGGCAACGGCGCCGCGACCCTCGAAGTCTCTTCGGATTGGATCATGGCCGACGGCTCCAAGGTGCTCCAGCAGGACGAGACCCTCGTCTTCCGCGCCGCCAAGGACCTCCGCATCATCGACCGCATCATCACCCTCACCGCCCAAGACAAGGACGCCGTCTTCCATGACTCCAAGGAAGGCGCCATCGCCATCCGCGTGACCCGCGCCCTCGAAGAGCCTTCCACCAAGCCCGAGATCTTCACCGACGCGGCCGGCATCCCGACCACCGTCGCCAAACTCGATAACACCGGCGTCAACGGCGTCTACCTGAGCAGCGAAGGCGCCGTCGGCGAGAAGGACGCCTGGAGCACGCGCGCCAAGTGGATGACCCTCTCCGGCAACGTCCGCGGCGAAGACGTCTGCGTCGGCATCTTCGACCACCCGAAGAACGTCACCTACCCGACCTACTGGCATTGCCGCGGCTACGGCCTCTTCGCTGCCAATCCGTTCGGCGCCAAGGAATTCCCCAAGGGCAACCCGTCCAAGAAAGAGCTCAACTTCACGCTCAAGGCCGGCCAATCCGAGACCTTCCGCTTCCGCATCCTGATCCACAGCGGCAAGTTGGACGCCGCGCAGACCGAAGCGCAGTATCAGCAGTTCCTGAAGGATGTGAAGTGAGCGCGTAAGGGCGCGAACGAACAAGGGGCCGTCAGGCCCCTTTTTTGTTTGGGGATAATAAGAGGTGGTAGCGGGTAGCGGTTGGCGGATAGCGGTTGGGAAAATCAGCGACAAGGGGAGACCGGAAACCGGATGATTGGTAAACAGTTCGCCGCAGGGCGAACCAAGGTAGGGGCACGATTTATCGTGCCCTCAGTTTCGGAGGGCGCGGCGAAGCCACGCCCCTACCCTCGGCCGCCCTGCGGCGGCCACACGGTCGAGCAAGGTCGCTCAACCCTACCCGATACACCTAGTTCAGCACGCAGTGCTGACCCTACCCAAGGCAGGCACTCCCCCGATACTCGATACTCCATACTCGATACTCTCGGCATCTCTGTCCTCTGCCCTCGACCCAGCCCACCATTCCCCTTCACTCCCACCTACCCCCATGAAGCTGTCCTCGCTCTTCCTCCTGGCTTTCGCCGCCTTCGCCGCCGCGGCCGAACCGCGTAAACCGAACATCATCTTCATCCTGAGCGATGACCTCGCCCAAGGCGACATCGGCTGCTACGGGCAGAAACTCATCCAGACGCCGAACCTCGACCGCATGGCCAAGGAAGGCACGCGCTTCACCCAAGGCTATTGCGGCACCACCGTCTGCGCCCCGAGCCGCACCTCGCTCATGGTCGGCCAGCACAGCGGCCACAGCCCGGTGCGCGCCAATCGCGAGATCAAGCCCGAGGGTCAGCTCCCGTTGCCGGCCGGCACGATCACCGTGGCCAAGATCCTTCAGGACAACGGCTACGCCACCGCCTGCATGGGCAAGTGGGGCATGGGGATGTTCGACACCACCGGCAGCCCGCTGAAGAACGGCTTCGACCACTTCTTCGGCTACAACTGCCAGCGCCACGCGCACAGTTACTTCCCGACCTATCTCTACCGCGACGACCAGCGTTTCGAACTTCCGGGCAACACCGGCAAGGGCGTCGGCAAGACTTACGCGCAGGAACTCATCCAGCAGGACGTCGAGCGCTGGGTGCGTGCGCAGAAGGACAAACCGTTCTTCCTCTACTACGCGATCACGCTCCCGCACGGGACGCATGAGATCGACGACCTCGGCGCGTATAAGGACAAGCCCTGGACGCCGACCCAGAAAGCCTACGCCGCCCAGGTCACGCGCCTCGACGCGGATGTCGGCCGTCTCTTCGCCCTCCTCAAGGAACTCGGTCTCGACGAAAATACCTTGGTCATGACCGCCGGCGACAACGGGTCCTCGTTCGCGCCCGACTCCGAGGTGGGTAAGCTTTTCGACCAGGCCTCCAACGGCATGCGCGGCTTCAAGCGCGGGCTTTACGAAGGCGCCCTCCGCCAGGCGGCCCTCGCCCGCTGGCCGGGCAAGATCCCCGCCGGCCGCGTGAGCGACGAACCCTGGGCCTTCTGGGATTTCCTGCCGACCGCCGTCGACGTCGCCGGCGCCAAGGCGCCCAAGGAACTGAAGACCGACGGCCTTTCCCTCGTGTCGTTCCTGCAAGGCGGACCAGCGCCGAAGCGCGATTACTTCTACTGGGAACTCCATGAAGGCCAGTCCCTGCAGGCCACCCGCTGGGGCGACTGGAAGGCCGTGCGCAACGGCCCGCAGGCCAAGGTCGAAATCTATGACTTGAAGGCCGACTCCGCCGAACGCCATGACCTCGCCGCCACGCGGCCCGAGCTCGTCGAGAAGGCCCTCGCCATCTTCAAGC
>CALPIW020000113.1 GCA_943323725.2 Polynucleobacter meluiroseus
ATTGGAGACGTTGAGCGAGTCCGACAGGCCGGCCTGCGGGATCGAGATCTTCTCGTCGGCGCCCTTGAGCCAGAAATCCGAAAGACCGTCTTTCTCGGAGCCGAGCAGCAAAGCCACCGGTCCGCGGCAATCGACATCCCAGTAGGCCTTGGTCGCCGCCGGCGAGGTCGAGAGCGAACGCACGCCTTTGGCCTTCATCCAGGCGGCGGCTTCCTGCGAGGTGCAGACGGCGACCGGCATGGAGAAGAGCGCACCCTGCGAGGAGCGGACGACGTTCGGGTTGAAGACGTCGGTGATCGGGTCGCAGACGATGAGGGCGTCGCAACCGGCGGAGTCCGCCGTACGGAGCAACGCGCCGAGATTGCCCGGCTTCTCGACCGATTCAGCGACGAGCAGGAGCGGGTTGGCCGAAGGCTTGAGCTGATCGAGCGAGCAGTTCCAGGTCCGGGCGACGCCGAGCAGGCCGTCAGGGCCTTCACGACCGCTGACCTTCTCGAAGGCGGAGGCGCCCAGCTCGCAGCAGTCGACACCGGCCACGCGGGCGTTGGTCACCAGCTCGGCGGCCTCGGAGCCGCGGAACATCGACGGACAGAAATAGATCTCGAGCACCTCGACCTTACGCTCGATGGCCCGGGAAAGCTCGCGGAGGCCTTCGGCGATGAACAGACCGCGGGCTTCGCGCTCGGCGCGGTCGCGCAGGCGGGCCAACGCCTGCACGCGGGGGTTCTGTCGGCTTTGGATGACCTCGTCGGGCACGGGCGAAGTGAGCACCAAGGGACGCCCGAGGGCAAGGATAGGCCTTCGGCGGGGATAAGTCTCGACCTCTCCGCCCGGAGGCGGACTTTATCGCCATGTCCGAATTCGAGCCGCCTCAGTCCCGCAAACCCGACTCCTCAAAGTTCCGGGAGGGCAAGTTCACCTATCACCAGGAGATCGAGGTCGAGATCGCGAGCCTGACGAACCTCGGCGAGGGCGTGGCCCGCGTCGACGGTTGGGTCGTCTTCATCGCCGGCGCCCTCGCGGGCGAGAAGGTCGTGGCCCGCATCTGGCATAACGCCGCCAACTTCTCCCGCGCCGACCTCGTCCGCGTCGTCGTCCCTTCGCCTCATCGCGTCCAGCCCCGTTGCGACCTCTTCGGCGAATGCGGCGGCTGCCAGTACCAGAACCTCGCCTACCCGCAGCAGCTCGAATGGAAGCAGAAGCAGGTCGCGGAAGCCTTCGAGCGCCTCGGCGGCATCAAGACCAAGGTCGACGCCTGCCACCCTTCGCCGAAGCAGTATGGCTACCGTTCCAAGATCACGCCGCATTTCATGACGCCCCGCCGGGCGGACTTCCCGATCGGCTTCCTCGCCGCCGGCACCTCCCGCCGCGTCGTCGACGTGCCGAAGTGCCCGATCGCGACGGACGCCATCAACGCCGCCTACGCCCGCTCCCGCAAGGACATCAAGGCCAACCCCGGCCGCTTCGAACGCGGCGCCACCCTGCTCTTCCGCGACTGCGAAGAAGGCGTCGTCACCGACTCCCGCCAGGTCGTCACCGAGAAGGTCGGCGCGGTACAGCTCAAGTTCCTCGCCGGCGAGTTCTTCCAGAACAACCCGTCCGTCCTCGAGCAGTTCGTCGGCCACGCCATCAAGCTCGCGCACGAATCGGGTGCCAAGCACCTCGTCGACACCTACTGCGGCTCGGGCCTCTTCGCCCTGTCCGGCGCCCGCCTCTTCGAGTCCGTCAACGGCATCGAAGTCAGCGCCGAGGCCGCCCGCAAGGCCGCCGAGAACGCCACGCTCAACCACTTCCTCAACTGCCGCTTCATCGCCGGCTCCGCGGAATCCATCTTCAAGAAGATCCCCGTCGAGGGCAGCGAATCCGCCGTGATCGTCGACCCGCCCCGCAAGGGCTGCGACGAAGCGTTCCTCGACCAGCTGGACGCGTTCAGCCCGCGCCGCATCGTCTACGTCAGCTGTGCGCCCGACACCCAGGCCCGCGACGTGAAGTATCTCTGCGCCAAGGGCTGGAAGGTCGTCTCGGTCCGTCCGTTCGACCTTTTCCCGCAGACCCGTCACGTCGAGTGCATCGCGGCGCTGGAACGCGCCTAAGCGGCCTTTCAGGGCACAAAAAAGGGGCGCCGCGAGGCGCCCCTTCTGCTTGGCCGGTCAGCCGGTTCAGGCCTGCGGCTTGGCGGCGTTCTCTTCCTCTTCCTCGGAACGCTCGACCTTCGAGATGCCGAGGAGCGATTCGCCGTCCTTGAGGCGCATGACGCGGACGCCCTTGGTGTTGCGGCCCGCCGTGCAGCGGATGTCAGACACCTTGGTGCGGATGGACTGGCCGCCCTTGGTGAGGAGCATGACCTCGTCCTCTTCCTGGACGCTGAGCGCGCCGGCGACGCCGACTTCGGTGGAGATGGCGATGACGCCCTTGCCGCCGCGGGTCTGCTTGCGATAGACCGGCTCCTTGGTCTCAGGATCGTCGAAGGGCGTGCGCTTGCCGATGCCGTCGATGCCGACGACGAGCAGCGTGCAGGCCGGATCGACGACTTCCATCGCCTTCACCTGGTCGCCGCTGTCGAGCTTCATGCCGGCGACGCCGGTGGTGTCGCGGCCCATCGAACGGACATCGGATTCATGGAAGCGGATGGACATGCCGGACTGCGAGATCATCACGACCTCGTTGTCGCCGTTGGTCAGCTTCGTGGAGATCAGGCGGTCGCCGTGCTCGATGTTGATGCCGATGATGCCGCCCTTGCGGTAGTTGGCGTACTTCGAGATCTCGGTCTTCTTGATCGTGCCGTTGGCGGTGCACATCATGAGGAACTTGCCTTCCTCGAAGTTCGAGACGCAGACCATCGCGGCCAGCTTCTCGTCGTCCTTGAGGTCGAGCAGGCGGGCGATCGACTTGCCGCGCGAGGCGCGGTTGGCTTCCTCGATCTCGTAGACCTTCTCCACGTACACGCGGCCGTTGTTCATGAAGAACAGGATGTGGTCGTGCGTGTTGGCCGTGAAGAGGTGCTCGATGAAGTCGCTGTCGTCGTCGGACGCGGCCTTGGAGAGCTCGGCGCCCTTGGTACCCTTGCCGCCGCGCTTCTGGAGGCGGTACTGGGCGACCGGGGTGCGCTTGATGAAGCCGGCGTGCGAGACGGTGACCACGCAGCCTTCGTTGGCCACGATGTCTTCCATCGAGAGGTCGCCTTCCTGGGCGGTGACCTTCGTCTTGCGGGGACCGATGTGCTTCTTGGCGGCGTCGCGCAGCTCCTTCTTGATGAGGGAGAGCAGCTTCGACTCGCTCGAGAGGATGCCGCGGAGCTCTTCGACGAGCGCCATCAGTTCGCGGTATTCGGCCTCGATCTTGTCGCGCTCCAGGCCGGTGAGCTGGTAGAGGCGGAGGTCGAGGATGGCCACGGCCTGCCGTTCGCTGAGGCCGTATTTGGCCATGAGCTTCACGCGGGCCTCGTCGCGATTGGACGCGGCGCGGATGATCTTCACGAAGTCGTCCAGGTTACGCAGGGCGATCTTGAAGCCTTCGAGGATATGGGCGCGGTCCTCGGCCTTGCGGAGGCGGAAGCGGGTGCGGCGGGTGACGACGTCGCGGCGGTGCTCGACGAAGCACTCGAGCAGCTCGCGGATGTTCATCTGCTTCGGGCGACGCTTGTCGAGGGCCAGCAGGATGACGCCGAACGAGTTCTCGAAGTTCGTGTGCTTGTAGAGCTTGTTGATGACGACCTTCGGGTTCTCGTTACGCTTCAGCTCGATGACCACGCGCGTGTTCTCGTCGGACTCGTCGCGGAGGTCGGAGACCTCGTCGAGGACCTTCTCGGAGCAGAGGTCGGCGATATGCTTCACCAGGGAGGAGCGGTTGACGTTGTAGGGCAGCTCCGTGAGGACGATCTGCTCCTTGCCGTTCTTCATCTCCTCCGTGTGGGCGACGCCGCGGACGCGGATGATGCCGCGGCCGGTGCGGAGGTACTGCTTGATGCCTTCCTTGCCGTTGATGACGCCGCCGGTCGGGAAGTCCGGACCGATGATGATCTTCTCGAGGTCCTCGACGGTGGCGCTGGGCTTGTCGATGATGAGGCAGGTGGCCTCGACGAGCTCGTTCAGGTTATGCGGCGGGATGTTGGTCGTCATGCCGACCGCGATGCCGGTCGAACCGTTCATCAGCAGGTGGGGCAAGGCGCACGGGAGGACGGTCGGCTCGGTGGTCGACTCCTTGTAGTTCGGGGTGAAGTCGACCGTGTCCTCGTCGATGTCGGCGAGGAGCTCGGCGGAGACCTCCGAAAGGCGGCACTCGGTGTAACGGTAGGCCGCGGGCGGATCGCCGTCGACGGAGCCGAAGTTACCCTGCGGCTCGATCAGCTGGTAGCGCATCACCCAGTTCTGGGCAAGGCGGACGAGCGTGTCGTACACGGAGCTGTCGCCGTGCGGGTGGTAGTTCTTCAGCACTTCGCCGACGACGCCCGCGCACTTGTCGAACGGGCGGTTGTGGACGAGGCCTTCGCGGAGCATCGCGTAGAGGATGCGGCGCTGCACGGGCTTCAGGCCGTCGCGAGCGTCCGGGAGGGCGCGGGAGACGATGACGGACATCGAGTAATCGATGTAGGCCGTCTGCATGATGTCCGTGATGTTGGCGGACGTGAGCTTTTCCTTGTCAGAGTACATGTTCGAAGAGGTCTCGGGTTAGGTTCGTCAGGACGATCAGACGTCGAGGTTGGAGGTGTTGAGCGCGTTGTCCTCGATGAAGGCGCGGCGGTTCGGGACGTCCTCGCCCATCAGCATGGCGAAGACGCGGTTGGCTTCGGCGGCGTCGGCGATGTCGACCTTGAGGAAGCGGCGCTTGGCCGGGTCCATCGTGGTCTCGAAGAGCTGCTTGGGGTTCATTTCGCCCAGGCCCTTGTATCGCTGGATCGTGAGACCTTTGCGGCCGAACTGGCGGATCTGGCCGATGAGCTCGAGGATCGAGCCGAGCGGGATGGGCTCGGCCTTCTTGACGATCTTCTTGGCGGGCTTCTCTTCGCCCTTGGCCTCCTCTTCGCCTTCGGCGGCGGCCGGGGCTTCCTCGGCGGTGGAACCGTCGATCAGGTGGTAGCGCGGCTCCTCGCCGGCGGTGAACTGCTTCACGTCCATGCCCTGGGTCTCCAGCTCCTTGAGCACCTTGGTGATGGCTTCGTTCTCGAAGACCTCGATCACGTTGACGCGCTCCTGGACGACGGTGCCGTCCTTGAGCTTCTTCTCGCGGTCGATCTTGTCGGCGAGGAAGTCCTCGACGCCGGCCTTGCGCAGGTAGGCCTGCTTGGCGTCGGTGTCGGCGAGGAACTCATAGGTCTCCTCATTGCCGGTGCGGGTGCGCACGATGAAGCGCGGGAGCGCGTGGGTCTTGTGGTCCTGCTGGTCGAGGAAGTCGCCGAGCTGGCAGCCCGTGCGGCCGATGCTGGCGCCGAGGGATTCGAGGCGGGCGAGGGATTCGACGATCTTGTCGAGCTTCTGGCCCGGGAAGACGTGCTTGTCGCGGAGGCGGAGCAGGTTCACGTCCTCGGAGCCGAGCTCGAGGAGGATGCGGTTCAGTTCCGGGTCGTTGTCGACGTACTGCTCGCGCTTCTTGCGCTTGATGCGGTAGAGGGGCGGCTGGGCGATGTAGACGTAGCCCGCCTCGATGAGGCCGGGCATCTGGCGGAAGAGGAACGTCAGGAGCAGCGTACGGATGTGCGAGCCGTCGACGTCCGCGTCCGTCATGATGACCAGCTTATGGTAACGGCACTTCGTGACGTCGAAGG
>CALPIW020000114.1 GCA_943323725.2 Polynucleobacter meluiroseus
CTCCGCGGCGCCGACCGCCACCTTGCGGACGGTGTCGGTGACCGGGGCGGAATTCTTGCGGGTGATCACCACGAAGGCGCAACCGGCGCACTCGGCGTTACGGAGGCAAGCACCGAGGTTGTGCGGATCCTGCACGCCGTCGAGGACCAGGATGAGCGGATCTTTGACGTCCTTGAGCAGGGCGGGGATGTCCGCCTCGTCATAGAGCCGGACCGGCTTATGCAGGTCGGCGTGGCGCGGGGCGCGATCGTTGCTCCGGGCCATGGTCGGATTACTTGCGGGCCAGGCGGCCCTGGGCGTGCAGCGCTTCGGCGATCTGGATCGCGTTGAGCGCGGCGCCCTTCCAAAGCTGGTCGCCGGAGACCCAGAGGGAGATGCCGTTGTCGAAGAGGGTATCCTTGCGCAGGCGACCGACGCCGCACTTCTCCTTGCCAGCGTAGTCCAGGGGCATCGGGTACTTCTTGTTCGCGGGGTCGTCGCAGAGCTCGGAGCCGGGGAAGGCGCTGATGGCCTTGCGGGCGACGGCGATGTCGACCGGGCGCTCGAACTCGGCGCTGATGGCGATCGAGTGGGCGCGGAAGACCGGGACGCGGACGCAGGTGGTGGTGACCTTGAGGCCCGGGAGATCCATGATCTTGCGACCTTCGTTGAGCATCTTCATCTCTTCCTTCGTGTAGCCGTCTTCGAGGAAGGAATCGACCTGCGGGATGAGGTTGAAGTTGATCGTGTGCGGGTAGACCTTCGGGGCGAGGGTCTCGCCCTTGGCCCAGGCACGGGCTTGGGCATCGAGTTCGCGCATCGCTTCGGCGCCGGTGCCGGAGACGGCCTGGTAGGTCGAGGCGAAGAAACGCTTGAGGCCGAAGGCCTGGTGAAGGGGGAACAGCCCCATCAGCGCGATGGCCGTGGAGCAGTTCGGATTGGCGATGATGCCCTTGTGATCGGCGAGGTGGTGGGCGTTGATCTCCGGGACGACGAGCGGGACATCCGGGAACATGCGGAAGGCGGAGCTGTTATCGATGACGATGCAGCCGCGCTTGACGGCTTCGGGGGCCAGGGCGAGGGAGATGGAACCGCCGGCGCTGAAGACCGCGAAATCGAGGCCTTCGAAGGCCTCCGGCTTGGCTTCCTGGACGGTCCATTCCTTGCCGCCGTAGGTCACCTTGGAGCCTGCGGAGCGGGCGGAAGCCAGGGGGCGGAGTTCGGCCACGGGGAAGTTCCGCTTGGCCATGAGCGCCAGCAGTTCTTGACCCACCGCGCCTGTCACGCCCACGATGCCGATGCGATATGCCATGTTCTGAATTCGAGTTAGGTTTGAAGAAGGAGGTGACCGAACGCCTGAAAGGGCTGGGTCTGCCTGCCGCTGAACATTGCATCGTTGTGTCGATTGACCAGCAAAAACTATGGTTTTTCGAGGGTGCGCACTGCGAGACCTTCGTCGTCAGCACGGCCCGGGCGGGCCGCGGCTGCGTCGAGGATTCCCAGCAGACGCCGGATGGTCTCCACCGGGTCGCCGAGAAGGTCGGCGACGGTGCGGCTCCAGGGATGGTCTTCAAGGCCCGCCAGCCGACCGGCAAGCTGTCCGCCGAATGGCCGACGCCGGAAGATAACCTGATCACCTCACGCATCCTCTGGCTGGAAGGCCTGGAGCCGGGTCACAACCAAGGCACCGATGCGTCCGGCAGGGTCGTCGATACGCATCGCCGCTATGTCTACATCCACGGGACCAATCAGGCCGACAAGCTGGGCCGACCGAACAGCCATGGCTGCGTCCTCCTTTCGGACCAAGATGTCATCCGTCTTTACGGACGCGTCGCCTCGGGCACGCCGGTCCTGATCCGCGACTAACGGGCCGGCTCGGTCGACTGCTTCTCGCCGGTACCTGCCCAGGTCTCGAGCATCTGCTTCACGACGGGGCCGGCCGTCTTGCCGCCCCAAGTGCTGGTGTCGAGCTGGCCTTCGACGAGCACGCAGAAGGCGACGACCGGACGATCCGCCGGGGCGTAGCCGATCATCCAGGCGAGGTGGGCTTTCTCGCCCTTCTTGAAATATTCGGAAGTTCCGGTCTTGGCGGCGATCGGCAGACCTTGGATATGCGCGCTGCGGCCGGTGCCTTCCTCGACGCAACGCACCATGCCGCCGCGGATGGCGTCGAGCTGGGCTTTGTTCAGTCCGATGGGCGTCGAACCGCGATGACGGCCATCGCGGGCCGGGTCGTGGATGATCGTCGGGACGGTGCGCGTCTCGCCACGTGCCAACGAAGCCGCGAAGGAGGCCATGTGCAGGGGACTGGTCAGCAGGTAGCCTTGGCCGATGGAGGTGTTCGCGGTATCGCCGTCATGCCATGGGCCGGCCTTGATCCGCAGTTTGTACTCCCGGTCAGGGACGACCAAGCCGCGGCTGGCCGCGTAGGGAAGTTCGGTGTAGGCCGCGTCGGGACCATCAGAAGAAGAGGCGGTCTCGAGCAAAGGGGTGTCTAATCCGAAACGACGGGCCTCGGCCGCCAAAGCATCGGGTCCGGCTCGCAGGCCGACCTGGTAGTTCCAGACGTTGCAGGAGATCGCGAGCATCTTGTCCAGGTCGACGTCGCCGTAACCGACCGGCTCGTGCTCGGGGAAGTCTCGGTCGCCGACGCGATAGAAGGCGCCGCACTCGAGGATGTCGTCCCAGTCCACGACCTTCTTCCGCATGCCGGCGATGGCGGTGACGATCTTGAACGTCGAGCCAGGCGGATAGAGACCTTGGGTCGCGCGATTGAGCCAGGCGCCGGATTTCTCGACTTCGTCGTAATCGGCGATGGTGATGCGTCCGGCCAGTCGGTTGGGATCGAAGGTCGGCTGGCTGGCGAGCGCGAGGATCTCGCCAGTCTGGACGTCGAGCATCACGGCCGCGGCGGGTAGCGGGACGCCTTGCGAATCCTTGATCTCTGCCAAGGCCTGCTCGGTCTTGCGCTGGATGCGAAGGTCGAGGGACAAGGGGATGTTGCTACCCTGGACGGGCTCGCTGTACTTCAACCGGGTCTGGTTATAGCCGGATGACGTCTTGGTCCACAGTTCCCAGCCGCTGAGGCCTTTGAGGACGTGATCGAAGGAGAGTTCTACGCCGGCCGCGCCGGTCTTGCCGGTCTGACGCAGCTTCTGCATCGATTCGCTGCGGACCTCGGCGATGTCCTCGACGTTGGGCGGAAGCTCCTCCGAGTCCTTCACGTAACCGAGCACGTGGGCGGCCATGCCGCCGTAGGGATAGGTGCGGATGATGTCCGACTCCAGGCGGATGGGTCCCTCGACCGGGAACTGCTCGATGAAGCGCGCGACGGCCTTGACGCCTTCGTCCGGACCGGCGGGCATGTTCGCGACGGGGAAGGCCAGGTCAGCGACCAGCGTGAAGGGCAAGGCGCGGCGTTCGCGCAGGTGCTTACGCAGGTCTTCGATGTTCACCTTGCGCTCGCCGGGCGGAGCCAAGGGACTCGACTTGCCCGGGGCGGGCTTCCGCACGGTCTTTCGCTGGTTCTCGTCGATGACGAACCAGACCTTATTGAGCCAGCCTTGGAGGACGTTGACACGCGCGAGTTCCATCACGCGTTCGGTATCCACCTGCACCGCCTGCCGGGCACGTTCGGCGGCGAGGAGTCGGAGATATTCGGAGCGGAACTCCTTCTGCAGGGCGGCGAGATCGGCCTTCACGCTCCAGCGGGCGCGGTTGTCGACGAGCACGAAACCATTGCGGTCATAGATCCGGCCACGGGCCGGCGGACGGAGGACGATGCGCCGGCTCTGGTTGTCGGACTGTTCCTTCAGGTCGTTGGCTTGGATGAGCTGCCGATAGGCGAGTCCGCCGACGACATATAGGAAGCCGAGCGAGAAAAGACCGAAGACTGCGTACAGGCGCAGTTTCTCGACGGGCGTCGAAGGGAGCACCTTGGTGTCAGCGCGTTCCCTCATGGCTGTTCAGGGGCGGGCGGGACACCCAGTCGGTCCATGGCAGCGTTCTGCGTCAAGGCCACCGGCACCAAGCCGAGGGTCCCGACGACTCCCGCCAACAAGAGCTGGCCGAACAGATGACCCGCGGCGCCATCCGCCGGGGCTTCGGCCGCGAAAGCCGCCGCAAGATACCAGACCAGGCAGGTGGCGACGTTGACGATGGCCGCGCCTTGGAGCATCCGCGGCGTACTGCGAAGGAGCGGACGGTTGGAAGACAGGAAGATCGCGACCGCGACGAGGGTCAGCGCCAACGTCCCGTCAGGGATCGGCCGACGGGCCTCGAAAAGGAAGCCCAGGCCGGCGGCGAACAGGACGCACTGCCAGCGCTTGAGCCGACGGGAGGGAGCGATCAGGCAGGTACCGCTGACGAAGACGACGAGCGACGAAGAGGCGAGGGTGTCGCTGGCGAGATCCGCGCCGAGCAGCCACGGGTAAGTCGCCAACAGGAGGATCAGCCAAGCCCAGCCCATCGTCACTGGAATTGGTCGCCCTGCATCAGCGCTTCGCCGGGCGTCTGGATGATCGGGACCAGCACGGAGACTTCCTGCAGGTTATAAAGGTCACGCGAAGGGACGAGGAGGCTTTCCTTGAAGTTGCCGACCTGCGTCGCGTAAGCGCCGCCATCGAGGTAACCCAGGGTCAGTCCGCTGGGGAAGACGCCGCCCATGCCGGTCGTGGTCACGCGGGCGGGCGTACCGGCGGGCAGCAGGTAGTCGTAAGGGATGACGCTCACGCGCGCCTTGGCGGTGCCCAGCGAATTCGCGGCGACACCGTTGATGAGCACGATGCGGTTCTGGTCGTCGCCTTCGAGGTAGGCGGTGCAACGGAAGCCGGGGCTCGTGACTAGGTCGACCTCGCTGGTCGTGAGATGGACCGCGGTGACCCGGCCGACGACGGTGTCACCGAAGACGACCGGGGCGCCGGGGCGGATGCCGTCGTTACGGCCTTTGCGGATCACGATGCGCTGCCACCAGGAAGAACTGTCGCGCGTGGCCACACGGGCGACGACGGAAAGGTAATCGGCCGGGACGTTGTAACGGGTGACTTCGCGGAGGCGGGTGTTCTCGCGGCGGACATCCTCCATGCCCTTGAGCTTGATTTCCAAGGCGGCGTTGATGCGGGCGAGGTCACGTCCGGCGGCGACGAGTTCTTCCGAACTGCGGCTCTTCTTCTCCCAGAAAGTCGCGAGGTCGCGCGACTTTCCGACCAGATGAAGGGCAGGGGCCTGGAACTCGACGAAGGCTTCCCGATTGAGGCGGCGGACGGCGCTAGGCAGGAGAATCCAACCCGCCACGAAGACGGCGAGGGCGACGTAGGAGGCGCGGGCTCCTTGGCGATTCTGGTCCATGGCGGGAAAGCCCGCGAGCGGGGCTTAGTCTCGACCGCTCCAGCGGGAGGAGTTGGCGAGGATCTTGCCGGTGCCGTTGACGACGGCGCAAAGGGGGTCTTCGGCGACGAAGACGGGCAGGCCGGTGGCCTCGGAGATGGCGCGATCGATCTTGCGGATCAGCGAACCGCCGCCGGCCAGCACGATGCCACGGTCGACGAGGTCGGAGGAGAGTTCGGGCGGGATGCGCTCGAGGGAGCCCTTCACCGCTTCGATGATCTGATTGATGTTATCGGCCATGGCCTCGCGGACCTCCTGGGAGGTGAGGTGGAGCTGGCGGGGCAGGCCGGTGACATTGTCGCGGCCCTTGACTTCGAAGGTAAGCTCCTGCTCAAGCGCGTAGGCGGAGCCGATCTTGATCTTGATCTCTTCCGCGGTGCGTTCGCCGA